>JBOHBE010000355.1:0-16633 GCA_050698235.1 Gaiellales bacterium | reverse complement strand
GCGCGACGCCGTGTGGCCGTCTCCAAGTACGCGGCGGTCGCGCTCCTGCTCTCGCCGTGGATCGTCGGGTTCGCCCTGTTCACCGCGGGCCCGATGGTGCTGAGCTTCTACTACTCGTTCACGCACTACGACCTTCTGAACCCGCCCCACTGGGTCGGGCTCGACAACTACCGGTTCATGTTCGGGCTCGGTACGATCAACGGCCGCCAGCAGGCCGACCCGTTCTACTGGCAGTCGGTCCGGAATACGCTCTGGATCATCGCCATCGCCGTCCCGCTTCGGATCGTGTTTGCACTCGGGACGGCAATGCTCCTCACCCGGCCGAAGCGGGGCGTGAACGTCTACCGGACGCTCTTCTTCATGCCGTCGCTGGCGCCGACCGTCGGGAGCGCGCTCGTCTTCGTCTATCTGCTGAACCCGACGACCGGGCCCGTGAACCAGGTGCTCGAGCAGATCCCCGGCATCTCGGCACCGCTCTGGTTCTATGACCCGACGTGGGCCAAGCCGGCGCTCGTCGTCCTCGGCCTGTGGGGGATCGGCGACGCCATCGTGATCTACCTCGCCGGGCTGCTCGACGTGCCGCGCGACCTCTACGAGGCGATCTCGATCGAGGGAGCCAACGCCTGGCAGCGGTTCCGCTACGTGACGCTGCCGATGATGACGCCGGTCATCTTCTTCACGCTGGTGATCGGCGTCATCGACGGGTTCCAGTACTTCGACCAGGCCTACGTGTCGGCGAGCACTGCCGGCAGCGGCCCCGGCGACCCGCAGAACTCGCTGCTCTTCTACGGCGTCTGGCTCTACCAGCAAGCGTTCTCGTACTTCCACATGGGGTACGCGTCCGCGATGGCGTGGGTGCTCTTCCTCGCCACGATGGCGTTCACGGCGGGCCTCCTCGTGACGTCGAAGCGCTGGGTGCACTACCGCGGAGGTCTGTCATAGCCACCGCCGCATCGACCAGGCGCCTCCCGGCACACGTCCGCCGCCGCCGCTTCCTGATGTCGGTGGCGAACCACGCCGGGCTGATCGCGGTCTCGCTCGCGTTCGCGCTTCCCGTCGTCTTCATGGTGCTCACCGCCGTCATGACCGACCAGCAGGCGCTCACCGCCCGCCTCATTCCGCACCCCGTACAGCTCTCGAACTTCAGCGACGTCTTCAGCAACATCAACTTCGCCCGGTACACGTGGAACACGTTCCTCTACGCAGGGCTCTCGACGGTCGGCGTCGTGATCTCGTGCATCCCGGTCGCCTACGCGTTCTCGCGCATCGACTGGCGCGGCCGGAACGTCGTCTTCCTGCTCGTCCTCTCGACGCTCATGCTGCCCACGCAGGTCACGTCGGTGACGCTCTACATCCTGTGGGCCAAGCAGTTCCACGACTGGACCGGGATCCAGTTCATCGGCACGCTGAAGCCGCTCATCATCCCGAGCTTCTTCGGCGACGCGTTCTCGATCTTCCTTCTGCGCCAGTTCTTCCTGACGATCCCCAAGGAGCTGACCGACGCGGTGCGCGTCGACGGCGGCGGGCACTTCGAGATCCTGCGCCGCGTGATCATCCCGCTCTCGAAGCCGGCGATCGCCGCCGTGGCGCTCTTCAACTTCATCTACACCTGGAACGACTTCTACGGGCCGCTCGTCTTTCTGGCAGGGAACACCGACTCGCAGACGCTCTCAGTCGCGCTGTCGTCCTTCCGCGGAGTGCACCACGTGAACTGGAACCTCACAATGGCGGCCGCGCTGATCTTCATGATTCCGGTGATCATGATCTTCTTCCTCGCGCAGCGCGTGTTCATCGAGGGCATCACGCTCACCGGCGTCAAGGGGTGACGACCGTGCCCGAACCGGTCCGGATCGCCATCCTCGGCTCCGGCTTCATTGCGGCGTACCACGCCCGGGCCGTCGCCGAGCTGCCCGGGGCCGAGGTCGTCGCCGCCGCCAACTGGCGGCCCGAGTCGCTCGCCAAGCTGGCCGAGACCTTCGCGATCCCGCGCCAGACGACCGAGTGGCGCGGGCTGGTCGGCGATCCGGGCATCGACGCGGTCGTGGTCGCGACGCCCAACAGTCTCCACGCCGAGCAGACCATCGCATTCCTCGAGGCCCGACAGCACGTGCTGCTCGAGAAGCCGATGGCGATGAACCTGGCCGAGACCGACCAGATGGTCGCGGCCGCCGAGCGCTCCGACGCGCACCTGATGGTGGCCCACTGCTGGAGGTTCCATCCCGACGTCATCGCCCTGCGCGACCGCATCGCCGCGGGTGAGCTCGGCGAGGTCGTGAAGACGCGCGGCTATGGGGTGCACGCCAAATGGGGGCCGGCGGGCTGGTTCGTCGACCCGGCGCTGGCCGGCGGCGGCGCCCTCGCTGACATGGGCGTCCACGCGATCGACACCGCCCGGTTCCTGCTCGGCGACCCGGAGCCGGCGCGCGTCGCCGCCGTGATTGGCACCCGGTACGGCGACTACGGGGTCGACGACGACGCGATCCTCCTGATCTCGTGGTCGAACGGCACCAACTCGGTCGTGGAGTCGGGCTGGTGGCAGCCGGAGCTGGGCGGCCTCGAGGCCGAGACCGAGGTGTACGGCACGGGCGGCTACGCCCGAATCTTCGGGTTCACGGAGCCGCCGACGCCCGACTACGAGCACTGCCCGCAGTCGATGTATACGGCCCAGATGGCCGAGTTCTGCGGCGCACTGCGCGAGGGCAGGCCGCCCAGACCGACCGGCGCGGAGTCGCGCGTCACGATGCGGGTGGTCGAGGAGGCGTACCGCTCGGCCGGGCTGCGGGCGGGCGGATGACGCTCGTCCTCGGAATCGACGGCGGCGGGACGAAGACCCACGCGGTCATCGCCGACGCAGAGGGGGCCGTGCGCGGGTTCGCCACGAGCGGCCCGGCCAACTGGGAGGTCGTCGGCCTGCGCGGTGCCGGCGAGTCGCTCCGCGAGGCCACCCGCCGCGCCCTCCAGGCGGCGGGAGCAGAGGCGGGCGACCTCAGGGCGGCGGCCCTCGGGCTCGCGGGCATCGACTGGGACTCCGACCTGCCCCGGATGACCGCCGAGGCCGACCAGCTGGGCCTGGCGTGCCCGGCCGAGGTGACGAATGACTCCTTCATCGCCCTGCGCGCGGGCACCGCCGACGGCGTCGGCGTGGTCGTGATCGCGGGCACCGGCGCGATCTCGGCCGGGAGGTCGAGCGACGGCCGGACGTTCCGCACGCTCGGCCAGGGGGCGGAGTTCGGCGACACCGGGAGCGCCAGCGACGTTTCGGACGCAGCGCTGCGCGCCGTCGCCAACGCATTCACCGGGAGAGGGCCGCAGACCGAGCTGACCGAGCTCCTGTGCAGCCTCTACGGCTGCCGGTCGGCGGCGGAGCTGCTCGAGCGGGCGAGCCGCGGCGGCGAGCGGTCGCGGAGCGCCGCGCCGACGGTGCTGCGGTCGGCGGAGGGCGGCGATGAGGTGGCCCGCGAGATCGTGCGCTGGGCCGGCCGCGAGCTGGGCGAGTCGGCGCTCCTCGCCGCGCGGCAGCTCGACATGACGGGCGAGGAGTTCGAGCTCGTCCTCGCGGGCGGGCTCTTCCGAGGCGAGAGCACCCTTCTGATGGAGACGCTCGAGGGGTGCGTGCGCGCCGAGGCGCCGCGCGCCCGCCTCCGGTCGCTCTGCACGGCTCCCGTGGCAGGCGCGGCGCTGATGGCGCTCGACCGGACGCCCGGGGGCGTCTCGGAGGCCGCTTCGGAGCGGCTTCGGGCCGGCGTGCTCGACGCGGTGCGGGCCAGGGCCGGCACCGCGCCTCCGGTCTAGATCCGGGCCGCTCACCCGTTTGCGGGTTGTGTTAGGAGGCGATGAAGCCCGATACCTTCCGGACTATGCGGGGTCGGATCCTCATTGCGTCGGCGCTCGTCACGGGCGCGCTCGGCGCGGGCGGATGGGCGCTCCTCGCGCCCGGCGCCGGCGCGTCGCCGCTTGCCACCGCGCCCGGGTGCCCGATCTTCCCGAGCACGAACGTGTGGAACAAGCCGGTCGACGGGCTGCAGCCCGACAGCAACTCGAACGCGATGATCGACGCGATCGGTCGCAACGTCCCCGTCCACCCGGATTTCGGCTCGTTCCAGGGCTACGGCATCCCGATCAACGTCGTCGCGGGCTCGCAGAAGAAGAAGCACGTCACGTTCGACTGGTACGGCCCCGAGTCAGATCATGTCGGCTACCCGATCCCGAAGCAGCCGAAGGTCGAGCGCGGCTCCGACGCCCACATGCTGATCGTCGACCGCGGCCACTGCCGCCTGTACGAGCTCTACCACGTGCACAAGACGCGGTCGGGCTGGCACGCCGGCTCGGGTGCGACGTGGAACCTGCTCCGGAACCATCTGCGACCGGACGGGTGGACGAGTGCCGACGCCGCCGGCCTGCCGATCCTGCCCGGTCTGGTGCGCTGGAACGAGGTCAAGAAGGGCGTGATCGACCACGCACTTCGCGTCACCGTCCCGGCCACGTGCAACGGCCACATCTATCCGGCGCGCCACGACGCGGGCTCGGGAAGCTGCCTGAACAATCCCTCGATGGGGCTGCGCCTGCGCCTCAAGGCTTCGTTCGACTTGTCCCAGCTCTCACGTCAAGCGCGGGTCATCGCCGTCGCCATGCAGCAGTACGGGGTCATCGTCGCTGACAACGGCTCGTCCTGGTACGTCCAGGGCGCCTCGAACGCCCATTTCAACGACGACGCGCTCCGGACGCTGAACCACATAACGGGCGACGACTTCGTGGTCGTCGACACGAGCACCCTGCGCAACGGTTAAAGGGCGTAGAATCCCGTGGGGCGATGGCAAGCATCGGTTCCACGCTGCGCGAAGAGCGCATCCGGCTGGGCCTGGGGATCGACCAGGTCGAGGCCGACACGAAGATCCGCGCCAAGTATCTGATGGCGCTCGAGGACGAGCGCTTCGAGGCGCTCCCGGGCACGGCCTACGCCCGCGCGTTCCTGCGTGACTACGCCGAGCAGCTCGGGCTCGACCCTCAGGAGCTGGTCGACCGCCTGAACACCGTCGTCGGGCTCGACGACGACGTGGTGCTCGCGCCGCGCAGGCCGGTCGCGTCGGGGCCGATCCTCGGCCGCTGGCAGTGGATCGCGCTGGGAGGCGTGCTCGCGGTGGTCGTCGCCCTGCTTGCGTTCGCCGTGTACTCGGTCGTGAGCGGCGGGTCGGGCGGCACCGCGTCGGGTGCGGCGCTCGGGGCGACCGCCGGCGGCCGGCTCGCCGACGACCAGGCGACGACGACAGGGCATAGGCCGTTGCACGCCGCGAAGGCGAAGGTCACGTTCCGCGCCGGCCCGGGAAACACCTGGCTCGCGGTGCGGCAGGGCTCGGCGAAGGGCAAGGTGCTCTACGCGCGCGTGCTCGTCGCCGGAAGCCACATCCGGCTCGTCGGCCGCAAGCTGTGGGTCGATGTCGGCGCCCCCTGGAACCTCTCGGTCAAGGTCAACGGCAGCGCCCGCGCGGTGCCGTCCAAGGTGACGGGCCATCTCCTGGTGACGCGCTCCGGCGTGCACGCGGTCGCGTAGGGTAGATTCGGTCCAGGTGTCAGCTACCGACCTCTCCACGCTCTCGGTCCAGGGTCTCCTCGACGAGCTGGCCTCGGACAGCCCTGCTCCCGCAGGCGGCTCGGCGGCGGCCGTCGCCATCGCGATGGCCGCGGCGCTCGTCGAGATGGGCGCCCGCCGCTCGCCGCACTGGGACGACGCGATGGGCATCGCCGCCCAGGCGCGCTCGCTTCGCCTGCGGACCGTGCCGCTCGTGCAGGCCGACGCCGAGGCATACGCCGAGTCGCTCGCGGCCCTCGCGTGCGTCGACGACGCGCCGGGGCCCGACCGTGACGACGCGATCGCGAACGCCCTCGAGGGTGCGGCCGACGCTGCCCTCGCGATCTGTCGCGCCGGCACCGACGCGGCCTACCTGGCCGAGCTCGTTGCCGACCGCGGCGAGCCGTCGGGGCGCGACGACGCGCAGGCCGCCGTCGTCCTGGCCGAGGCCGGGACACGGGTCGCAGCCGCGCTGGTCGCCGCCAACCTCATGACGGCCGAGGGCGACGACCGAGAGACCCTCGCGGCCTCGTGCGCGCGCTCGGCGGCGATGGTGCGAAGCCGGGTGACGGAGTGACGGGGACGGCGATGGACTGGGCCACAGTCAGCGACGCGGAGGTCGTGCGCGCGTGCCGCGCCGGCGAGGACGCCGCCTGGCGGGAGCTTGTCGAGCGGTTCTCGCGCTACGTCTTCGCCATCGCGCGGGCGCACCGCCTCGGCGCGGCCGACGCCGAGGACGTGTTCCAGGAGACCTTCGCCCGGATCTACGAGCACCTGGGGCGGCTGCGCTCCGACGAGGCCATTCGCCCGTGGATCGGGCAGCTCACCCGCCGGCTCTGCATCGACCGCCTGCGGGCGGCCGTGCGCGACCCGGTGCTCGACGACGCCGAGGAGCAGGGTGAGGTCGACCGCCGTCTGACCGCCGTCGACGAGGCCGTGTCGGTGCAGGAGGCGCTGCGCACGCTCTCGGCCGATTGCCGCGAGATCCTCGACCGGTTCTTCTGCCGCGACCAGAGCTACAACACCATCGGCGAGCTGCTCGAACTGCCCCCGGGCACGATCGCGAGCCGCATCTCGCGCTGCCTCGCAAAACTCCGCCAGGCATACGAGGGAAGATCCGAGCCCGATCCGGCGTCTGGAGATACATGACCGAGAATTCGATGGACGAGGTACGGATCGCCGAGCTCTTGCGCGAGCTGCCGCCTGCGCCCGAGGCGTGGCTCCAGGCCGCTCAGGAGCGGCCGGCGATCGCCCGGGCCGCCGACCAGGTGCTCGAGCTCGCCGAGGCCGACGCGGAGTTCCGCCGCACGCTGATCGCGGATCTCGAGGCGGCGCTTCGCGTTGCGGGCCACGAGCCCGACCCGCGGCTTGTCGAAACGCTTCGCCGGCGCCTGCCCGGCGGCTGACGCACCTGGCAGGTAGCTCACTGCGAATGCTCTAGCGTCCGGGCGTGCGCCGCCCCGATCCCGCCGACGGCATGCTCGTCGCGGCAAACGTGATCTGGTCGCTGAACTACGCGACCACCAAGTATGCGTTCGAGCGCTGGAGCCCGATCGCATTCTCGGGGCTTCGGTTCGCGACGGCCGGGATAGCGCTCGCCCTGATCATCAAGCTGCGCGAGGGCGGGATCGGCGTCGAGCGCCGCGACGTCCGGCTCGTCGTCATGTGCGGGTTCGTCGGCATCTTCGTGAACCAGCTCACGTTCACGTACGCCGTCGACTACACCGCGGCCGCCAACGTGGCGCTGATCCTGGCGTCGGCACCGGCGTTCGCCGCTGTCTTCGCAGTCATGCTCGGCCACGAGCGCGTGCGGCCGGCGCACTGGATGGCTCTGGGGGTGTCGCTGATCGGCGTGGCCCTCGTCGTCGCCGGCGGGTCGAGCCTGGCGGGGTTCAGCCTGCGCGGCGACCTCCTGGCCGTCGGCGCGGCGCTGACCTGGGCGGCGTACACCGTGATGCTCCGACCGCTGTTCGGGCGCTACTCGGCCGGCCGGATCAGCGCGCTCGTGATCCTCGTCGGCGCCGTCATCATGGCGCCCGTGACGGTGGTCCAGGTCGCCAACCAGGACTTCGGCTCGCTGACCCGCCTTGACTGGGGTGCGTGGGTCTACTCGACGATCGGCCCGCTGCTCGTCACCAACTGGCTCTACTTCCGCGCACTCCACCGGGTGGGCGCCGCGCGGGCCACGCTCTACATGTACCTCCAGCCCTTCCTGGGCGCGGTGTTCGCGGCATGGCTCCTCGGCGAGAACCTCGTCGCGATTCAGCTGATCGGCGGCGCGGTGATCGTCGGTGGCGTCGCGCTTGGGCGCGCGGTGGCGGCTCGGAGGACCGCCGCGGACGAGATGGAGCTGCCCGGAGAGCCGATTTGAGCAGACAGGCCGGGATCGGGACGGTCGCCCGCGAGTGGGGCCGGCTTGGGGTCATCGGCTTCGGCGGGCCGCCCGCCCACATTGTCCTTCTCCGTCAGCTCTGCGTCGAGCGGCGGAGGTGGGTCTCGGCCTCGGAGTTCGAGGACGCGATCGCCGTCTGCAACCTCCTGCCCGGGCCGGCATCGACCCAGCTTGCGATCTACTGCGCGAGCCGCGTCGCCGGCTGGCCCGGCGCGATTGTCGGCGGCGCCGGCTTCATCCTCCCGGGCCTCACGATCATCCTCGGCCTCGCGGCGCTCTTCCTCTCGGGCTCGTCGCCGGAGTGGGAGCGCGCGCTCGGGGCCGGGGGAGGCGCGGCGGTCGCCGCGGTCGCGGTCAGGGCCGGAGTCGATCTGATGGGGCCCTCGTGGCTGGCTGCGCAGGCCCGCAGGGCGCGCTGGGTCGCCTACGTCGCCGCCGGCGGAGCGTCGGCCGCCTTCGTCGGCCCGTGGCTGGTGCTCGTCCTCCTGGGCTGCGGGCTCGTCGAGCTCGCGATCCGCCGGGGCCGTGACGTCGCCGGCGCGATCGCCCTTCTGGCCGCGGCCCCGGCGACGGGCGGCTGGGGGGCGCTCGCATGGACGGCGTTCAAGGTGGGCGGGCTGAGCTACGGCGGCGGGTTCGTGATCATCCCGCTGATGCAGGCCGACGCCGTCTCGCACTACCACTGGATGACGTCGGCCCAGTTCCTCGAGGCCGTCGCGCTGGGGCAGATCACGCCGGGGCCGGTGGTGCAGACCGTCGCCGTCGTGGGGTACGCGGCGTTCGGCGTTGCGGGCGGGCTCGTCGCGGCGGCGATTGCGTTCAGCCCGTCGTTCATCCTCGTGCTGGTCGGCCGGCAGCGGTTCGACCGCATCCGCACCGACCCGAACGCGCGGGCGTTCCTCGAGGGCGCCGGGCCTGCCGCGATCGGCGCGATCCTCGGCGCCGCCGTCCCGCTCGCCGGGGCGCTCAGCGAGTCGTGGCAGTACGGCGTCCTGGCGGCCGCCGCCGTCGCGCTCCTCGTCCTTCGCCGGAGCGTGGTGCTGGTGCTGCTCGCCGCTGCCGCGATTGGGCTCGTCTTGATGTGGGCCGGGGCGACCATTCCGGGTTGAGATAGGGTCGGCGCCCCATGGCGACGATCGAGCTCACCGGCCGCCAGCGCGACGCGCTCGCGCAGCTCGCCCAGTTCCCGCTGGTCGACGCGCTCTACGGGCGCCGCTCACGGCGGTTCCCCGTCGGCGGTGTGATCCCCGACGGGCCGCTCGCATTCAGGTCGGAGCACGAGCCGGCGCCGCTCTCCGACCTCGAGCGGCTGCTCATCCTGACGGCCTGCGCCGGAACGACGGGCTGGCACTACGCGATCATGCGCCACGCCCGCTACGCGCCGCACCTCGCGAACTACTCGGGCGGGGCGGCGGGGCGGACCTTCCCGTCTGCCGCCGGCTTCCACACGGCCGAGATCTTCTTCACCGACGACTCGGGCACGTACTTCATGCCGACGCGCGACGCCGGCGCGCTGGTCGATCCGGCGGTCGAGGAGGTGACGCCGGAGCTCATGCTCGAGCGCCACGCCGGCCTCATCCGCAAGCTTTCGGACGACCGAATCCACCTGCCGCGCGAGGAGCCCTACATGGAGGGGCACAACACGTGGATCGCCAACCATCCCGGGTCGCTGCTCGTGATCCCGGTCGCCGACATCGCCCAGCACAACATCGCGAACCTGTGCTTCTTCACCCAGAACGGCTACTGCGTCTACGACGACGTGAACCGCCGGCCGATCCCCGGAATGGAGCAGTTCCGCGGGGTCGTTGACGTCGACGATCCGCTGCCGCTCACGTTCCTCGAGCAGTACTCGGTGACCGAGGCGACGGCCGAGCTCGCCTGCGCGGCGTTCTCGGGCGTGCTCATGCTCCAGGCCATGGGCCTCGGCGGGTGGATGTTCGACGGGATCGACCGCCACACCATGCTCGGCGCCTCGGGCGACCCGGAGGTGCCCGGGCTGGGCTTCCGGTTCGACCACGACGAGGAGCGCTACCCGCTCCCGAACCCGACCGGCCTTCCGGGCGTGTTCGAGGCGTTCTGCCCGCCGCACCACGCCGACATGGCGGCGGCGGTCGAAGCCTTCGCCGAGCGGAAGTTCGGGCCCGGCGGCGTCTACAACCCCGGGACGCCGGGGGCGTGGAGCGAGTCCGACCGGATCCGCGGTGCGGCCCAGCCGTACAGCGACGACTTCAAGGCGTGCGTCGCGCACCAGAGCCAGTACATCTACGACACGTTCGGGAAGTTCCCGGGTACCGTGCCGACGCTCTTCATCATGAACTACGTCCAGGCCCAGCACATCGACCTCGAGTTCTACGACCGGTTCTTCAAGCCCGGTGCGTACCTGCCGACGCACGCCGAGCACATGGCCGTCTGGCATTGATCGAGCACGTGAACCCACAGGGGCTCTACGCCGGCGCCCCGTACCACTACGCGACGGTGGCGGAGCCCGGGCGGATGGTGTTCGCGGCCGGTGCCTGCCCGATCGACGAGGAGGGCGTCGTCATCCCCGGCGGGATCGAGGCCCAGGCCGCGAAGGCCGTCGAGAACCTCTTCATCGCCCTCTCGGCGGCAGGGGCGTCGGCCGCGGACGTCCTGAAGACGACCGTCTACGTCGCGTCGTCCGAGCAGTCCGACCTCGTCCGCGCCTGGGAGGTCATCGCCGCCGCGTTCGCCCCGGCCCGCCCGCCGAGCACGCTCCTGGGCGTCGCCGTGCTGGGCTACACGGACCAGCTGGTCGAGATCGAAGCCATCGCCTCGGCCTGAAACACCTGTACCAGGTACCAATGTTTCACCGTTTCAGGCTCCGACGGCGGCCAGCGCCGCCAGATACGCCTCGTTCACGACCTCCGGCGAGCGGTGCGCCATGATCAGCCGCCCGGTCGCCCCGAGCATCGCGGCGTAGACGAGCTTCACCGGAGCCTGCTTCTCGGCGGCGTTCGCGGCCGCGGCGGCGTACGCGGCCGGCGCGACCTCGATCAGGAACATCGTCTCGTCCTCGAGCAGCAGGTTGGCCACCCGCATCCGGTTCACAAGCTGGGCCTGGTTCGGGTCGACGCGGGTCACAATCTCGTGCGAGACGACCTGCGGCAGCTCGCGATCCGTCGCCGACGCGCCGAGCAGCTCGAGCACCGCCGAGCCCGCCTGGCGGACGACCGAGGGATCGGCGCCGTGCAGCTCGAGCGTCCCGTACTGGCGCTCGACGACCTGGAGCGCGGAGCGCACCCGGGCGTGCTTCACCGCCGCATTCACGAGCGCGAACACCCGGCTTGCGGGCGCGACCTCGACGTAGAGCTGCGCCATCCCGGCGTGCGGCGGGTCGCCCTGGCAGGTCTGCGCGACGTAGGCCGCCCACTGCGACTGCATCGAGTCGATCTCGACCCAGGCGCGCAGCTCGTTAGACACCTACTTCTGCGGATCCAGGATGGCGACCACGGTCGCATCGGTCGGGGCTCCGGCCGTCGCCTCGAGCGCGCGGGCGGCCGTCCCCTGTGCCACGAGCACCAGATCGCCCTCGCCGGCGCCCAGCGTGTCGACGGCGACGAACTCGATCCCGCCCTTCCCCTCGGGCTTCACCCGCAGGAGCTTGAAGTCCCCAAGTGCCGGAGCCTTGACTGTGGCGACGGCGTTCCCGGTCACGCGGCAGAGCTGCATCGCGTCCTCCTCATGTGCGCCCCCGTAGCTCGACGGCCCGGTCGAGCTGGTTCCAGGGCACGATCGCGTCGACCGCCGCCTGCACGCGGTTCACGGCCATCATCAGGTGCTCGATCACGACCGCAAACTCGCGGGTCGTGTCGGGCCGCCAGTCGCGCAGGATCTCGGCGGCCCGGCGCATCAGCGCCACCGTCTCGTGCATCTCCCACTTGGCCGTGCGCGCCGCGATCCGCTCGAGCAGGAGCGCCGAGACCTCGCACAGCTCCGGCAACCGCATGTCGCCGTCGAGCGCCGCCTGCCTGCACACCTGGAGCTGCTCGCCGGCCCAGAACAGGTCGAAGTTGCAGTAGAGGACGCACGGCAGGTTGCCCATCGGCGGCAGCGTGAACCCACGGAGCCTCGTGACGTCGGCCGGCTCGCCGAGCCACCGTTCGCTCGTGAACTCACGCAGCTCCTCCACGAGAGTGGCGGCGGAGACGTACGGAGCCATCTATGCGCGCTCCAGCCTGACCGGCAGGTGCCCGGTCTCGAGCAGGCGCCGGCCGCAGCGCGCCAACCCCTCGAGGTTGGAGCGCACCCGGGCGACGTACGACACCTCGCCGAACGGCTGCGTCTCGCCGTAGAAGAGGCACAGCGTCTGCCGACCCGGGTAGTAGCCGATGTCGCCGGCGACGACGTCGGTCTTGCCGTTCTCCTGCTCGGCGAAGAACGGCACCATCACGATTGTCTCCTCGCCCGCGAACTTGGCGTGCACCATCGTCGAGTCGAGCGGCAGGACCGACCGGATGTATCCGCAGAGGCGAGGGGCGTCGTCCTCGAGCAGGTCGGCCTCGATGACCTCGCCCTCGCAGATGAAGCGGATCGCGGCCAAGGCCGGCTACGCCTCTTGCCGTGCCGACATCGGAAGCACGCTTGCAACGTCGGCGTGCGGGCGCGGGATCAGGTGCGCCGACACCAGCTCGCCGGTCTTCTTCGCCGCGGTCGCGCCGGCGTCGATCGCCGCCTTGACCGCGCCCACGTCGCCGGTGATGGCGATCGTGACGTAGCCGCCGCCGACCGACTCGCGGCCGACGATCTCGACGTTTGCAGCCTTCACCATCACGTCGGCCGCCTCGATCGCGGCCACCAGGCCACGCGTCTCGATCAGGCCCAATGCTCCATCCATGGTCAATCCTCCTCGGGGGTCGGGCTATGCATACCAGTCGAAGGTCTCGGTGCCTATGTTCACGTGCACGTTCTTGACCTCGGTGTACTCGTCAAGCGACTCCAGGCCGAGGTCGTGGCCGGTGCCGCTCTCCTTGTAGCCGCCGAACGGCGCTTCGGACGGGTAGACGCCGTAGTGGTTCACCCAGATCGAGCCGGCGTCCAGTGCGTGCGCGACGCGGTGGGCGCGGGCGCCGTCGCCGGTCCAGATGCCGGCCGCCAGGCCGTAGCGGACGTCGTTGGCCAGCCGGACCGCCTCATCCTCGCCGTCGAACGGGATGATGACGACGACCGGGCCGAAGATCTCCTCCTGGGCGATTCGCATGTCGTTTCGGACGCCCGCGAAGACGGTCGGCTGGATGAAGTTGCCGTCGGCCAGCTCCGGATCGTTGGGACGGGTGCCGCCGGTGACCACCATCGCGCCCTCGGAGGTGCCGATGTCGACGTACTCGTAGACCCGCTCGCACTGGCGGCTGTTGATGAGCGCGCCCAGCTGCGTCTCCCACTTGTGCGGGAGCCCGACGCGGATGCGCCGGGCGCGCTCGGCGAACCGGGCGACGAACTCGTCGTGGACGGCCCGCTCGACGAGGACGCGCGAGCCAGCGGAGCAGACCTCACCCTGGGCGAGGTAGATCCCGAAGACCGACCCGATGACCGCGCGGTCGAGATCGGCGTCGGCGAAGACGATCGACGGCGACTTCCCGCCCAGCTCGAGCGAGACGCGCTTGATCGTGCCGGCGCCCCCGCGCATCACGGCCCGGCCGGTCGTGGTCGAGCCCGTGAAGGCGATCTTGTTCACGTCGGGGTGCTCGACGAGCGCCGCGCCGGCCACCTCGCCGAGCCCGGGGACGACGTTGAAGACGCCCGGCGGGATGCCGGCCTCGAGCGCCAGGCGGCCGAGCTCGAGGCTTGTCAGCGGGGCGAGCTCGGGAGCCTTCAGGACGACCGTGTTCCCCGCGGCGAGCGCGGCCGAGCCCTTGCGGCAGGCGATGTGGAGCGGGAAGTTCCAGGGGATGATCATGCCGACGACCCCGGTCGGCTCGCGGCGCACGTAGTCGAGCGACGTTGTGGGGAGCGCGAGCACGCGGCCGGCGACGGTGCGGACGGCGCCGGCGAAGAAGCGCCACGGGTCCCAGCACGCCGGCAGGTCGACGAGCGCGGCCTCGCGGATGGGCTTTCCGACGTCGTGGCTCTCGACCTGGGCGAGGTAGTCGCGCTCGTCCTCGATCAGCTCGGCGAGGCGCAGCATGCGGCGGGCGCGCTTGTCGGGATCGAGGTCGCGCCACGCCGGAAACGCGGCCCGGGCGGCGCGGACGGCCTTGTCGACGTCCTCCGCCTGCGCCGCCGAGACGTCGGCGATCGTGCGGTTGGTGGCCGGGTCGATGGTCGGGACGGTCGCGCCGCCCGCCGCCTCGACCCACTCGCCGCCGATCAGGAGCCGGGTCAGGAGCCGGCCGCGATCGGGAGGCCCCGACACGGGGACAGTCCCTGAACTCTTGGCGGCACGCTCTTGCGACGGTGGCGTGACGGTTGGCCGGTCGCGGACCAGGCCGGCCAGTGCCGGGGCGGGAAGGCCGCCCGCCTGGGCCGGCGCCGGGACGACCTCGGGTCGCGGCTCGGACGTCGAATACGTCGATCCCTCGACCACCCGGATCCCGTGCAGCCGCACGGCGTCGACGGCGGCGTCGGTCAACACCGTGTGCTCGCGCAGCATCAGCTCCCGTTCCCCCGAGGCTGCTAGCTGGCGGATCTCGTCGGCCGTGACGAAGTGCTTCACCGGATGGCCAAGACTACCTTGCCGGTCCGCTCCGGATCGACCAACCGTCGGTGGGCGCCGGCGGCGTCTTCGAGCGGGAACGTCGAGTCGATCACCGGCCGCCACGCGGCGCCCGAGACATGGGCGAGGAGGGCGTCGAACTCGCGCGGGCTTCCCATCGTCGTCCCCCGGACCCGGCGCCACTCGAGGAAGACCTCGGCGAGGTCGATCGCCGCTGGCTCGCGCGAGGTGTCGCCGAAGCTCACGAGGACGCCGCCGCGCACCAGCGTACCGATGACGGCATCCAGGCCCGACCCGCCCGTGCTGTCGATCGCGGCGTGCACCGGCCCGATCCGCCGCGGCCACTCCGGGTCGTGGTAGTCGACCGCCTCGGACGCTCCCAGCTCGAGCGCCCGCGCAACCTTGGGGTCTGACCCCGATGTTGCGACGATCGTGGCGCCCAGCGCTGCTCCGATCTGAACGAGGAACGTCGCCACTCCTCCGCCGGCCCCGGTGATGAGGATCCGCCTGCCCGGCCCGGCGTCGGCGAGGCGCAGCGCCCGCCACGCCGTGAGGCCGGCGAGGGGGAGGGCCGCGCACTCGTCCCACGACCAGTCCGCCGGCCGCGGCCGCACCTGGTGGGCGGCGATCGCGATCCGCTCGGCGTAGGTGCCCTGGTCGGGGACGCCGAGGATGCGGAAGTCCGGGCCCGCCGCGTCCTCGCGCATACCCCAGTCGAGCGAGGGGTTGATGACGACCTCGTCGCCGACCGAGACGCCCTCGACGCCGGAACCCACCTCCGAGACGACGCCGGCACCGTCGGAGCCGAGCACCGCCGGGAGCGGGCCGGGCCGGCCCTCGCGGATCCACACCTCGCGGTGGTTCAGCGCCGCGCGGACGAGGTCGACCACGACCTGGCCGGGCCGGGGCTCGGAGTCGGGCACCTCCGCCGGCTTCAACACGTCCGGGTCGCCGAACGCGGTGAGGTGGACGACCCTCACGCCAGCTCTCCGAACCTGTCCGCGAGCGCGTCGAAGATCACCCGGTAGCGCCGGTGTCCGTCGGCGCACGCCTCGCCGCCGGCCGGGTTGGGCTCGTGCACCTGGGAGGACGCCCGCGACATCGCCTCCGCCGCTTCGGCGGTCGACGCGTGCAGCCCCGAGCCGGCGGCGGCCAGCATCGCGGCGCCCCGGGAGGTCGTCTCGACGTCCTCCGACCATGTCACAGGAAGGCCGGTCGCGTCGGCCCGCATCTGGCGGACGAGCGGCGAGCGCGCGCCGCCGGCGACGCACACGATGCGCGAGCAGTCGAGCCCCGCCGCAGCGATGGCCTCGACGACGTCGCGAAGCGCATACGCCGACCCCTCGAGCAGCGCCCGAGCCATGTGCGCGCGGCCGTGGGCCGGCGTCAGCCCGTACCACCCGCCGCGCGCGTCGGCCTCCCACCTCGGGGCCATCGCGCCGCCCATCCACGGCAGGAAGACGAGCCCGTCGGCCCCGGCGGGCGCCTCGGCGGCCAGGGCATTCAGGCCGTCGTAGTCGAGCCCGCTGCCGAGCTGGTCGCGGAACCACCGATACGAGGCGCCGGAGGCCCAGCCCGGGCTCTCGAGCAGCCACCGGCCGGGCGCGGCGTGGGGGTGGCACTCCGCGATCTGCGTCCGGTCTCGCAACGGGCGGTCCGAGACCGCGCAGACGGGCTCGGCCGTGCCGAGGACGTCGCAGATCGATCCCGGCTCCGCGAGCCCCGCGCCGAGCGTCGCGGCCATCTCGTCGCCGCAGCCGCACACGACGACTGTCGCCGGGGGGAGGCCGGTGTCTGCGGCGAACGCCGCGGTGATCTCGCCCACCGGCTCGTCGGCTCCGACGACGGGCGGAAGCCGGGCGGCATCGATCCCGAACGCGCTGAGCAGGTGGTCGTCCCACGTCCCCAGGTCGGGATCGAGCGCCATGGTCGACGACGCGTTCGACCGGTCGACGACGTCGGCGTTGCACGCGACCCGCACCATGTAGGCGCCGGGGAGGAGGTA
>JBOHBE010000354.1:0-11123 GCA_050698235.1 Gaiellales bacterium | reverse complement strand
GCCGTGACTGACGCAAAGTGCGATGATCGCTGCCGAGATCTCCTCTGCGGCTTGGCGTTGGCCCTCGACCGCTGCGTCGAAGAGCACGAGCGGGTGCAGATTGCCGTCCCCCGCGTGGAACACGTTTCCGACGCGGAGGCCGTAGCGGGCCGAGAGCTCCTCGATCCGCCGCAGCGTCTGCGGGAGGCGCGTGCGCGGGACGACGCCGTCCTGGACGTAATAGTCGGGGCTGACCCGGCCCATCGCCGCGAACGCCGCCTTGCGGCCGTACCAGAGCGTCGCCCGCTCGGCGTCGTCGGCCGCGACGCGCACCTCACCCGCGCCGCCGGCCGCGCACAACTCCTCGACGCGCCGGCACGTCAGCTCGACCTCCACCGCCGGCCCGTCGAGCTCGACGAGCAGGACGGCGCCCGCATCGCGCGGAAGCCCGGCATGGACCGCGTCCTCGGCGGCCTGGATGGTGAGCGCATCCATCATCTCGACCGCGGCTGGGACGATGCCGGCGCCGATGATTGCCGACACGACCTCGCCCGCGGCATCGGTCGACGGGAACGCTGCCAGGAGCGTCTCGACCCGCTGGGGGCGCGGCACGACCCGCACCGTGATCTCGGTCGCGATCCCGAGCGTCCCCTCCGACCCGACGAAGACGCCGGCCAGGTCGAGCGGCCCGTCGCGATCGAGCCGCAGCGCCTCGCCGTCGGCCAGGACGACCAGCAGCTCCTGTACGTGCGTCGACGTGAAGCCATACTTGAGGCAGTGGGCGCCGCCCGAGTTCTCGGCGACGTTGCCGCCGATCGTGCACACCTGCTGGCTCGACGGGTCGGGGGCATAGAAGAGGCCGTGGGCGGCGACCGCCCGCGTCACGTCGAGGTTCGTCACGCCGGGCTGGACGCGCACCCGCCGGTTGGGCGCGTCGACCTCGAGGATGCAGTTCATGCGCGCCAGGCCGATGACGATGCCCTCGGCGACCGGCACGGCTCCGCCGGACAGGCCCGTCCCGGCCCCGCGGGCGACGAACGGCGCCCCGTGGTCGCGGCAAACCCGCACAGCGGCCTGCACCCCCTCGGTCGTGCGCGGCAGGACGACCGCGAGCGGCACCGCCCTGTGCCCCATGAGCCCGTCGCACTCGTACATCCGGAGCTCGGCGGGCTCCGAGATGACGGCGTCCGTGCCGAGCGCACGCTCGAGATCGGCAACGAGGCTCATTCGGGTCAGCGTATCGCTAGAGCAGCGTGTCGCCGACATACCCGCCGGGGCGGCAGCCGGGCGGGACGGCGAAGAGCGCGCTGCCGGTGTGCACGAGGTACTCGCCCAGGAGGTCGTTCGCCGCGAGCCGGCTCTGTATCGGGACGAATTGCCGGCGCGGGTCGCGCTGGAAAGCCGCGAAGAAGAGCCCTGCGTCGAGGCGGCCATCCGGGAGAAGCCCGTCGTCAAACGAGAAGCCGCGTCGCAGGATCCGCTCCTCTTCGCTGCCTGCCCTGCGCGGATTGGCGAGGATGATGTGGCTGTGCGCCGGCTCCAGTCCCGGGACCACAGGGGCGAACTCCGACTGCGCGCCGAAGGGGGCGCCCGACACCTTGCGCCGGCCGACGTCGGTCTCCTGCTCGTCCAGGTCGCTGGCGTCCCACCGCTCGATGTGAATACGGATCCGGCGGGTCACGAGGTACGTCCCGCCGTGCATCCACGCCGGCTCGTCGCCCCGCCCGACCCACACGTTCCGGCGCATCGCGTCCGGGTCGGACGCGTCGAGGTTGTTCGTCCCGTCCTTGAACCCCATGAGGTTGCGCCCGGTCGCGCCGCGCGGCGCTGAGCCGAACGCGCCCTGCGACCAGCGGGCTGCCACAACGCCGTGCCCGATCCGGGCCAGGGTGCGGACAGCATGAAAGGCAACCTGGGCGTCGTCGGCACATGCCTGCACACAGATGTCACCGCCTGTCCGGGCGGGGTCGAGGAGGTCTCCGCGAAACGGCGGAAGGGGGGCCAGAGCGGCCGGGCGGGGGTATCTGAGGCCGAACCGTCCATCGAAGAGCGAAGGCCCGAATCCGATCGTCAGGGTCAGCCCCCCGGCGGGAAGCCCGTCGGCGTCCCCTGTGTCCACAGGCGGCGAGCCTGGATCTCCGCCGATCGGCCCGACTGGCTCGCCGGCACACATGTGCGCGGCCGCGTCGGACCATCGCCGAAGCAAGCCGGCCAGCCCGGACCGCGACCCGGTGACATCAAAGCTCGCGAAGCGGAGGTGAGCTTGGGGCGGGGTCGTGATGCCGCCCTGGTGACCGCCGTGGAAGGGGAGCCGCTCGCCGCTGCGGCTCGCTGCAGCGGGCGAGGCCGACGCGGCCACGATGCCGCCCGCGGCCAGTCCTGCACTCGCGAGGAGGCGTCGCCGGGTCGTACCCACGCGCCGAGTCTACGACATGAGCTGGCTCATCACCATCTGGAGCAGCCCGCCCGCCCGGTACACCTTGACGTCGGCGGGCGCGTCGAGCCGCGCCAGGCAGGTGAACGAGCGCGCTCCGCCGTCCACGTCGACCTCCACGTGCGATCCGACGTCGAGGTCGGCCAGCCCACGGATCGTGAACGTCTCGGTGCCCGTGAGCCCGAGGCTCTCGGCCGACTCGCCGTCGGCGAACTGGAGCGGGATGACACCGAGCGCCACCAGGTTCGAGCGGTGGATGCGCTCGTAGCTCTGGGCGACCACCGCGCGCACGCCGAGGAGCGCCGAGCCCTTGGCGGCCCAGTCGCGCGAGCTGCCGGAGCCGTACTCACGGCCGGTGATCACGACCAGGGGCACGCCCTCGGCCCGGTAGCGCTCCGCGGCGTCGTAGATCGTCATCTCCTCGCCCGAGGGCAGGTGGCGGGTGTAGCCACCCTCGCGCTCGACGAGCGCGTTGCGCAGGCGGATGTTCGCGAACGTGCCTCGCACCATCACCTCGTGGTTCCCGCGGCGGGCGCCGTACGAGTTGAAGTCGCGCGGCTCGACGCCGTGCTCGGTCAGCCAGCGCCCGGCCGGCGTGCCCGGCGCGAACGCGCCCGCAGGTGAGATGTGGTCGGTCGTGACCGAGTCGCCGAGGAGCGCCAGCACCCGCGCGTCGACGATGTCGGAGAGGTCGGCGTCGTGGCCGAAGAACGCCGCCTCGCGCACGTAGGTTGACTCGGGATCCCAGGCGTACAGCTCGCCGGCGGGCACGGGCAGGCCGCGCCAGCGCTCGTCGCCCTCGAAGATGCGCCCGTACTCGGTCGTGAAGAGGTCAGGCGAGAACGACGACGCGAGCGCCTGGCTCACCTCGTCGGCGGTCGGCCACACGTCGCGGAGGTAGACCGGCCCGTCGCTCCCCTGCCCCAGCGGCTCGGTGGTGAGATCGGCGTTGACCGTGCCCGCCAGCGCGTAGGCGACGACGAGCGGCGGCGAGGCGAGGTAGTTCGCGCGCACCGCCGGGTGGATGCGGGCCTCGAAGTTGCGGTTGCCCGAGAGGACCGCCGCCACCTTCAGGTCGCCGGCGTCGATGGCCGCAGCCACGTCGTCGGGCAGCGGGCCGGAGTTCCCGATGCACGTGGTGCAGCCGAAGCCGACGAGGTTGAAGCCGAGCTGCTCGAGCGGCTCCATGAGCGCGGCCCGGCGCAGGTAGCCGATGACGACGCGGGAGCCCGGCGCGAGGCTGGTCTTGACCCACGGCTTGGTCGTGAGCCCGCGCTCGACCGCCTTTCGCGCGACGAGACCGGCGGCAACCATGAGCGCCGGATTCGACGTGTTCGTGCACGACGTGATGGCCGAAATGACGACCGATCCGTCGCCGAGGCCGCCGCCGTTTCGGCCGGCGCCGAAGGCGTCGGTGAAGCTCTGGCCGACCTTCGGCAGCGAGACCCGGTCCTGCGGCCTGCGCGGCCCCGCCAGGCTCGGCTCGACGGCCGAGAGGTCGAAGTCGAGCGTCTCGGTGTAGACCGGCTCGGGCCCGTCGCCGGTTCGGAAGAGCCCCTGCTCCTTGGTGTAGCGCTCCACCAGGTCGACGTGCTCGGGTGTTCGGCCGGTGTCGCGCAGGTAGCGCAGCGTCTCGCCGTCGACGGGGAACGTCGATGCCGTCGCCCCGAACTCGGGCGACATGTTCGAGATCGTCCCCCGGTCGGCGACGGTGAGCGCGCCGAGGCCGGGGCCGAAGAACTCGATGAACTTGCCGACGACGCCGTGCTGGCGCAGCCGCTCTGTCATCGTCAGCACCAGGTCGGTCGCGGTCACGCCGCTCGTGAGGCCGCCGGAGAGGCGCACGCCGATGACCTGGGGCGGCGTCATGTAGATCGGCTGGCCGAGCATGACGGCCTCGGCCTCGATCCCGCCAACGCCCCATCCCAGCACACCCAGGGCGTTGATCATCGTCGTGTGGGAGTCGGTGCCGACAAGCGTGTCGGGCATGGCCACGCCGTCGCGGACGGCCACGACCGTGCCCAGATACTCGAGGTTCACCTGGTGGACGATCCCCATCCCCGGCGGGACGACCCGGAAGTTGCCGAAGGCGCCCTGCGCCCACCGGAGCAGGGCGTAGCGCTCGCCGTTTCGCCCGTACTCATGCTCGATGTTGCGCTCGTAGGCCGCCTCCGAGCCGAACGCGTCGACCTGCACGGAGTGGTCGACCACGAGGTCGACGGGCACCTGCGGATCGACACGCGACGGGTCGCCGCCGCGCCGCGCGACGGCCGAGCGCAGCGCCGCCAGGTCAACCACGGCGGGGACGCCGGTCAGGTCCTGCATGATCACGCGGGCCGGCATGAACGCGAGCTGCGCACCCTCGGCCGGGGCCGGCCAGCCGGCCAGCGCCCGGACGTCGGCATCGGTCACATGCTCCGTCCCGGCGCGACGCACGAGGTTCTCGAGAAGGACGCAGACGGTGTACGGCAGCCGCGAAGGATCCGCGACCGAATCGATGCGATGGATCACCTCGTCAGCCATGGCCGTAACCTAGCTCCGCACCGCCGCCTGCGATACTGACGGGCGAGGGCCTGAACGCCGAGAAGGAGGACGACCATGGATCTGGACAGCCTGACGAAGCAGGCCAAGAAGCTCGTCGACGACCGGGGCGGCGTTGACTCGCTCAAGGGCGACGCCGAGGAGCTGAAGGACATCGTCGGCGGGGGTGGCAGCGCGATGGACAAGGCCAAGAAGGCGGCCGAGGCCCTCAAGGACCCGGGCGAGAAGGGGCACGCGAAGAAGAAGCCGCGCGCGACCTGAACCAGGCTTCGCGCTCGTGAACGGATCCCGCGTCACGCTACCGCCCGAGATCGACCCGCCGTTCGAGGTGTACGTGAACGGCCTCATCCAGGTCGAGGGCGGCGACTACCGCGTCGAGGGCCGCGAGCTCGTGTTCGCACGAGAAATGGCGCCGCCCGCCCGCGACACGGCGAGGAGCCTCGTGCGCGGGTTCTTCTTCGGCCGCTACCGGCCCGAGCACGTGGTCGACGTCGCCTACCAGGCGGGCGGCCGCGGCCACGTCGTGAGCGGGCTTCCGATCCGGCCTCCCGGCGACCCCATCAGCTCAGACGATGTGGGTGCCCTGCCAGAGCCACGTCTCGAGGATCGCAAAGAGCGTGATCAGACAGACGGCGATGATGTGCCCCCCGCGTGACTTCGGCGACATGAAGTAGCCGATCATGGCGACGAAGAGGGCGATGATGCCCATGAAGATGGGGCGGGTCCACGTGCCGGCGACCGCGATCACGATCGCCCCGGCGTTGATCACGGCGACGGCGTCGTCGCGGAACGACTCCTGCTCGGGGTAGTACTCTCGCATCGACCGGATATTACCGATGGCGGAGACGAGAGGGACCACGGAGCTGCGCCGAGCCGGCGTCGCCCATACGCTCATGACCTACACGTACCGCCGCGGCGGCGGTGCGGAGCAGGCGGCTGACGACCTTGGGGTGGAGCACGCCCGGATGTTCAAGAGCCTCGTCGCCCGCGCCGGGGAGGGACTCGTGTTCGCGCTCGTCCCGGCGACCGGCGAGCTGTCGCTCAAGAAGCTCGCCGCCGCGGCGGGGGTGAAGCACGCCGCGATGGCCGACCCGCGCGACGCCGAGCGTGCGACCGGCTACCAGGTGGGCGGGATGAGCCCGCTCGGGTCGCGCCGCCGGCTGCCGGTGTACCTGGACGTGAGCGGCGGCGAGTTCGCGCGCATCTGCCTGAACGCGGGCGGACGCGGACAGATCGTCGAGGTGGGCGCTTCGGAACTCGTGCAGCTCGTCGACGCCCACCTCGTGGATCTGGCGGCGGCGGCTAGATCGTGATCGGGACGGACGCCGAGGTGAACTCGGACGCCGTCGTCGCCGTGATCTGCGCCGTGTAGGCGCCGTGGGGCGCCGGCGAGCCGTTGTCCTCCATCTCGCCCCAGCGCTTGAGCACGAGCCCGGCGGGATGGTCGGCGTTGTCGAGCTTCTTCACGATGGTGCCGGCGGCGTCACGGATGACGATCTTGATCGCCGCATCCTTGTTCAGGTCGAAGCTGACCGTGACCGTCGGCGAGATCGGCGACACCTGCGCCAGGAGGTTGGCGATGGTGAGGACGTTCGGCGTGACCGGCGCCGTGACGGCGGTGCGGACCACCGTGTGGCCCGCCGAGCTGCGAGCGCGCACGGCAACCCGGAGCGTCGATCCGAGGTCGCTCGGCATGACGACGTAGGTCGCTGCGATCGACCCGGGGATGACCTTGCAGGCCAGGCCCAGCGCGTTGCAGCGCTGCCACTGATCGGTGACGACGGGTGCCGGCACGCCGGCCCATGTGCCGTTCGAGGCCGTGAGCACCTGGCCGACCTGTGCGAAGCCGGTGACCGACGGCGCGAGGTCGGCGGCCGGGGCGATCCCCATCGTCGGCGCCGGGGTCGACAGGGCCACCGCGAGATCCGCTCCGACGGAGTTGAACGACCTCGTGCGCGTGAGCAGCGTGAACGGATCCGCGCCCTGGCCCAGGTTCCACCGCGCCCACGAGAGGCCGTAGCGGCTCATGACCGAGAGCAGGTGGTGCTGGAAGGCGAGCACGCCCGAGTCGGCGGTCTGCGCGCCCCACTCCCCGACGACGAGCGGGATCCCGAGCTCGCGCGTCCGGTCGACCGCAGACGCCAGGTTCTGGACGAGCGCGTCCTCGGTGCCGTGGTAGTCGAGGAAATTCTGGTTGTGGGTGGCGTCCCACGAGGGGATCCACCCCTCCTGGTCGGGCGTGTAGCCCGAGCCGTAGAGACCGTTGTAGTAGTCGTGCAGGTCGAGGACAAGGTTCGTCATCGGCCCGAACTTCGTGAAGTCGGCGTTCTCGAGGCCGTTGTCGCCGCCGCCGCGGAGCATGAAGAAGACGGCGCGCTCGGGATCCTTGAGCCGGATCATGTTGACGATCGGCGCCTCCCACGAGATCACGGCCTGGGTCGAGGTGTGGGTCTCGCCGAGGTTCCCGACCATCGGCTCGTTGAACACCTCGTAGCCGACGACGTTCGCGTGCGAGCCGTACCGCGCCACCATCATCCGGGCGAACGCGAGGTAGTCCGCGCGGCCGACCGCGTCGCTCCACCAGTCGCTCATCGCCTCCTTCATCCCGTCGTCGGTCTTCGGGTAGAGGGCGGGCCGGACGTCGTTGTAGAACCAGCCGGGGACCCCCGTCCCGCCGGTGCCGAAGTACGGCGACCACTTGTACTGGTGGAAGTCGATGAGGACGTTCACGCCGTGGTCCTCGTACCAGGAGACCTGCTCGTCGAGCCGCTGGAGGTAATCCTCGTTCCAGGTGTGGATGCCGCCGACCGGGGCGGTGTCCTCGACCGTGCTCCACGGCGCGGCGATGCGGACGAAGTTCGCGCCGAGGCTGAGCGCCATGCCGTTCGACCCCACGCCGGCGCCGCCCTGCTGGTTGACGCCGCGAAGGATGATCGGCAGGCCGTTCTGGTCGGTGAACCCGACCCCCTGCACGTGCACCCACGGCGACACGATCGCCGCGGAGGCCGTTGATGGCAGAACGAATGAAGCTAGGGCGAGAGCGCCCGCAGAAAGAAGCGTCCGAAAGGAGAACATCCGACCCCCGGTGAGTTTCGTTACCGGGCGGATATCGGGGCCTAGAGCGGTGCCTGGCCTACTCCTTCTGTGGTAATCGCCCTCCCGCTATCCGTACCGCTCGCCTGCCACAGCTGACAACTTCTCCATCGAGTGCGTGGCCTGGAGCGTGCGGACGGTGCCGGACTTCGAGCGCATGACGAGCGAGGACGTGGTGGCGCCGCCCGAGCGGTAGCGGACGCCGCGCAGGAGATCGCCGTCGGTGACGCCGGTGGCGGCGAAGAAGACGTTCTCGCCGCGGATCAGGTCGTCGGTGGTGAGGACGCGGTCGAGGTCATAGCCGGCGTCGCGCGCCTCCTGTGCCTCGGCCTCGTTGCGCGGCCAGAGCCGGCCCAGGAACTGGCCGCCGAGGCACTTGAACGCCGCCGCCGCCAGCACTCCCTCGGGCGTCCCGCCGATGCCCCACAGGAGGTCGATACCGGTCTCGGGGCTGGCCGCCATCATGGCGCCTGCGACGTCGCCGTGGGGGATGAAGCGGATGCGGGCCCCGGCGGTGCGGATGCGCTTCACCATCTCGTCGTGGCGGGGCCGGTCGAGGATCACGACCATGAGGTCGCGCACCCGCCCGCGGCGGGCCCGCGCGACCAGCTCGAGCGTCTCCTCGATCGGGGCGTTCATGTCGAGCTCCTCATCGATGTCCGCACCGCACGCCAGCTTCTCCATGTAGAAGACCGGGCCGGGGTCGAACATGGTGCCCGACTCGGCGGCGGCGACCACCGCGAGCGCGTTGGGCTGGCCGCGGGCGACCAGCTCCGTGCCCTCGAGCGGGTCGACGGCCACGTCGACGCTCACCCCCGAGCCCGTGCCGATCCGCTCGCCGTTGAAGAGCATCGGCGCCTCGTCCTTCTCGCCCTCGCCGATCACGACGACGCCTTCCATCTCGACGGTCGCGAGCATGTGGCGCATCGCGTCGACCGCGGCCTGGTCGGCCGCCTCCTTGTCGCCGAACCCCACCCAGCGGGCCGAGGCGAGCGCCGCCGCCTCGGTCACGCGCACGAGCTCGAGCGCGAGGTTTCGGTCGGGAGCTTCCGGCATCGCGCGAGAGGATACCTAGACGCGGACCGGCGCGACCTCCTCGATCAACTCGTAGGCGGCGTCCAGCCCGATCGAGGCCACGAACGGCGCGATCGCGTTCTGCATGTCCTCGCGCCCCGTGCCGACCGAGTCGCGGAAAGCCTGCATGTCGGCGACGCGGACGATGCCGAGCTGGATCGTGTGGTCGGGGTCGGCCGTGTTGTGGAGCAGCATGAACTCGAGACCCGCCGGCACCCCACCCGAGCGGTCGTTGTGCTCCCGGCCCGCGTCCATGTAGGCGTCGAATGTCCCGGGCTTCAGCATGCGCTCGGTGAGGAGCACCCCGGTGTGGGGGCCCGTGGCGCCGCCCGACTCGTGGACGGCCACGTCGAAGAGGCCCGAGACGAGCGTGTCGGCGATGTGCGGCGCCATGCGCTCGTGCCGGTCGCGCTCGGACGGCTCGAGGTCGGCCTGGAGCCGCGCCGCCTCGTCGTCCGACACGTCGAACAGGCCGATGGTGGTGATCTGGTCGGGGTCGCCGGCGTCGCGCATCATGTAGGCGCCCTTGAAGCCGGCCGGCCACTCATCCGGCTCCCAGGCCTTGCGGAAGTCGTCGTAGTGGCCCGCGTTCAGCCGGCGGGCGGTGAAGACAGCCTTCATCGGAGACCCCCAATCGTGCCGTTTGCGACGTAGGTTCTGGCAGCACTCTAGGAACGGGTCAGGCGGTTTGCAAGCCCGCTGACCACCTCTTTGCGCATGAGCGGCTCGAGCCACCGCTGGGGGATCCCGCTCGCACCGAACCTGGCCCCGGCGAGCGCTCCTGTGACAGCGCCGTTCGTGTCCGCGTCGCCGCCGAGATTGACTGCGAAGACGACGGCCGGCTCGAACGCGTCGTGCCGGAAGGCGGCGTTGAACGCGATCCTGAGCGTCGTCATCACGAACCCCCGCTGCTCCTGGGCCGCGGCAGCGAGCACCGCCTCATCCTCTGCGATGGCGGCCTCGGCGGCCTGCGCGACCTCCGAGGTGGACCGCGGCGGGCGCTGGCCCTGGATGAGCGCCGCAACGCTCAGGTTGAGCCAGGCGCACGCGTCGCCGGCCAGGGGGTCATGGTGGGTCAGGCCGGAGTCGATCCGCGAGACGCGCTCGATCGCGCCCGGGTCGCTCCGGTAGCGGATGGCGATCGGGACGGTGCGCATGAGCGAGCCGTTGCCGGCGCTCTGGCCCTCGCTGGCGTGGAAGGCCTCGGCGGCCGCGCGGGCCTCGTCGGCGGAGCGGGACCGGCGCAGCGCCGCCGCCACCGTCGCGCCGATGTCCTTCGGCCGCGACCTGGCCCAGATCGCGTAGCGGCCGAACACGTCGGCCTCGTCGTAGCCGCCCTGGTCGGCGAGGCTCCCGGCCAGCTCGACGGCCATTGCCGTGTCGTCGGTCCACTCTCCGAGCGCCCACGGCCCCGAGGCGACCATGTCGCGCAGCGGGCCGCCGTAGCGGCTCCGGATCTGGTCCGGGTGGAGCCACTCCACGGCGGCGCCGAGCGCGTCACCGACCGCGAGCCCGAGCATCGCGCCGCGGGCGCGATCGTGCACGCCCTCCGGGTCGCGCCGCCGGATCACGCCGCCTGGCACCGCGGGCAGTGGTACGTGCGCCGGGCGTGGTCGCCCTGGACGGTGCTTCGGATCGGGGTTCGGCAGCGCGGGCACGGGCGGCCGGTCCGGCGATAGACGTTCGCCGGCAGCCGGCCGGTGACACCCTGGCGGAGCTGGCGGCGAGCGATCGCGGCGAGCTCCACCAGGCGGCGGTCGGAGATCGCCGAGGCCGCCTGGAACGGGTCCTGGCGGCGCTCCCACAGCGTCTCGGACTTGACGATGTTCCCGATCCCGGCCAGCACGCGCTGGTCGAGCAGGAGCTCGCCGATCGGGCGGTCGACGGCACGGGCGCGGCGCAGGTACTCGGCGGCGTCGAAGCGGCCGTGCAGAAGGTCGGGGCCGAGCGCGAGCTGCGGCGGGCGGGCGGCGACGCCGACCCGCCCGGCGATGACGACGTC
>JBOHBE010000353.1:0-2135 GCA_050698235.1 Gaiellales bacterium | reverse complement strand
ATCGCCGGCAGGAAGCCGGTGAAGATCGTCGTCGCGAAGATGACGACCAGGCTGATCCCGACGACGAACTCGGGAAGGGCGGCGAAGACGAGCGTCGTCAGCGAGCTCGTCACGTCGAACGTCCGGTCGCGATGGAGCGCGGCGTAGGCGCCGATCGCCACCGAGATCGGGATCGAGATGACCCCCGCGCAGAGAACCAGGAAGGCCGAGTTCACGACCTTGTCGCCCAGGAGGTCCGACACCGGCTCCTGCGCGGCGAGCGAGTTTCCGGCGTCGCCGTGCAGAAGGCCGGTGATCCAGTCGATGTACTGCGAGAAGACCGACCCGCCCAGGCCGAGCTGGTCACGCAGTGCCTTCAGGCTGGCCGGGGTCGCGGTGCGTCCCAGGATCGAGCGGGCCGGGTCACCCGGCAGCGCCTGCGTTGCGGCGAACACGACCACTGACACGAGCAGCAGCACGAGCAGGCCGAGCAGGAGCCGCCGGATGATGAACCCGGCGAACCTCACGACGAGGCCCTATGCGAACCAGATGGTGCGGTAGCCATGGCCGAACGTGTCGAGGTTCAGCGTCGCCTTGCTCACCTTGAATCCCTGCACCTTCGACGAGTGCGCATCGACCAGGTTGTTGAAGAACGGGATGATGTACCCGCCGACGTTGTACTCGGCCATCTGCATCTCGTGGATGATGTCGCAGCGCTTGGTGGGATCCGTCTCCGCGAGCGCCTGCTGGTAGAGGGCGACGTAGTTCGAGCCCTCGCCGGTCTTGGGCGGCCAGTGGGTCTCGTTGTACGGTGCCGGCGGCGGCAGCATGCCGAGCCCGACCTGCGGCAGGAAGCCGCGAGTCCCCCAGAAGTCGACCGAGAAGGCCAGCTTCAGATACTGGTCGCCGTAGTAGTTCGGGTCGTTCTTGACGTTGACCGTCACGCCGGCGGCCTTGGTCTGCGCCGCAAAGACGTTGGCCGAGTCGACCATGCCGGCGGCGCCGTTGGTCGTGTGCAGGTCGACGGTCATGCCGTCCTTGCCGGCCGCCTTGAGCAGCGACTTTGCCTGCTCGATGTCCTGCTCGCGCTGCGCCAGGTCCGACGAGTAGCACGGGTCGAACGGCGAGAAGATGTCGTTCGCGATCCGGCCGTGGCCCGAGAGCACCTGCTCGAGCATGGCCGGGCGGTCGGCCATGAGCCGGAACGCCTGGCGGACGCGGACGTCCGTGAAGGGATCCATGTCGATGGCCATGCAGAGCGGCAGCCAGCCGCCGCCGGTACCTTCGAGAATCTGGAGACCCTGGGCCTTGGCGGTGTCGATCTGTGCGAACGGGATGTCGGTGATGGCATCCAGCTGGCCGGCCAGCAGGGCGTTCACCTGCGCCGCCGAGTCGGCGAAGTCGGTCACGGTCACCTGGTCGAACCACGGGCCCTCGGAGGCGGGCCGCCAGTAGTTCGGGTTGCGGGCCGCGACGCTCTGCTGGCCGGGCGTGAAGCTCTGGATCGTGTACGGGCCGGTGCCGACCCACTTGAGGTCGCCCTTGCGCTCGTACCCGACCGGCACGATGCCGTTGAAGTACTGGCCGAGCTGGTCCGGGATCGTCGAGTCGGGCTGCTTCAGGCCGATCCGCACCGTGTTGGCGTCCATCTTCTTGAGGTTCTTGGGGTCGACCGAGCCGAGCCCCGCCGCGCCGAAGAGACCCTCCTTCGGGTTGAGAATCCGCTGGATCGAGTAGATGACGTCGTCGGCGGTGAGGGACTTTCCGTTGTTGAACTCGATGCCGGAGCGGAGGCGGACGTCGACCTGGCCGGGCACCGACGAGTCGACTTCCTCGGCGAGGCCGTCCGTGCCGAGCACGTAGTCCTCGTCATACGTGAGGAGCGTCTCCCAGCTTCCGATCAGCCGGGTCTGGTCGGGCTTGGTGACGATGCTCTGGCCGTCGATGATGTCGCTGGCGCCGCCGCCCGTCACGCCGAGGCGGAAGTTCCCGCCCTTCTTGGGCGTGCCGGCGGGCGTCGAGCCGCCGCTGCTTCCGGACGACGAGGAGCCGCTGCTGCCGCAGGCCGCCAGGCCACCGGCGAGCAGGACTCCGCCCGCGCCGACGAGGAGCTCGCGGCGCGAGAGGGAGAGCCGGTCGATGTCGACGCCGGCTTC
>JBOHBE010000352.1:0-2761 GCA_050698235.1 Gaiellales bacterium | reverse complement strand
TCTGGACGCGGTCGCTCGGCGGCTGCCGGACGACGCGCGATACGGAGGCCGCGATCCGCGCAGCCGGCTTCGAGTTCGACTGGATCGAGCGCGGCTTTCAGTCGTCGTCGCTGCTCACGGTCACGGCCGCGCCCCACATCCTGGGCGTCGCCCGCTGAAAAATTCGGGCCTGACCCCGTTCTTGCACGCATCGTCGCTGCGAGGCGCAACATTGGGGTCTGACCCCGTTGTTGCGCTATTCGTGCTCGGCGAGGAACGAGCGGAGCATCGGCATGTAGACCTCGGGATGCTCCGCGAAGCACAGGTGCGAGCCGTCCGGGATGACTTCGAGCCGGCTTCCGGGAATACGCTCGTGGATCTCGCGCAGGTGCGACGGGCGGCACTCGTCGTACTCGCCGCCGCTCACGAGCGTCGGTACCGAGATCTCTCCCAGGCGATCCATGATGTCCCACTCGCGCAGCGTGCCGATGATCCGAAACTCGCTCGGACCCGCCATGTAGTGGTAGATCGGCGTGGCCATCCGGTCGAACGAGCGCACGACGAAATCCGGCCACGGGTCGAGGCGGCAGACGTGGCGGCGGTAGAACGGCTGCATCGCCTCCTCGTACTCCGGCGACTCCATCTTGCCCGCGTCCTCGAGGCGCTCGATCTCCTCGCGCTCCGCGGCCGGCATCTCGTTGAGGAGCTCCTGGCAGATCTCGTTCCAGCGCGGTGAGGAGGCGGGGCTGCCGGCCATCGAGAGCGTGATGGGCGGCCGGCCGCGGTCGAGTACGTACTGCATCGCGAGCATCCCGCCCCACGAGCTCCCGAAGAGGTGCACCCGCTCGAGACCGAGCGCGTCGCGCACCGCGCTCAGCTCGTCCATGAACCGCTCGACCGTCCAGAGCGAGCGGTCGTCGGGCTTGTCGGACTCGCCGCAGCCCAGCTGGTCGTAGAAGACGACCCGGCGCTCGTCGGCGAGCGCCGCGAACGGCAGCAGGTAGTCGTGGGGCGCCCCCGGCCCGCCGTGCAGGCACAGGAGCGGCGCGCCCGGGCCGTCGCCGTATGACCAGTAGCGAACGCGGCCGCCGGGGACGTCGACCCAGCCCTCGGCGGGCGTCACGACGCCTTCACCCGCACCGCCTCGTCCTCGCCGGCGACGCCGTACAGGTCGTCACCGGGGTCGTAGCTCACGACGTCGACGTCCATCAGGTCCTCGCCCTCCGAGAGCGCGATCGCCGCGGCCGCCGGCGGGTCGTGCGCGTCGACCTGGTCGACGCGGCCGGTGGGGACGTAGGCCACCCCCAGCGGGCGCTCGTCCGCCTCGATCGCGCGGAAGTGCTCGACCGTGTAGCGCACGCCGCGGATAGTTGCGCATTTGGGCGCCGATGTCCACCCGTGCGGATAGCCCATGTAGCCTGCCGCCACCCCGACAGAAGGAGCCGAATGGACGTTCAGGTCAGGCACACGCCCTCGTTCGCAGTCGTCCGCTGCACCATGGCCGGCGGGGAAGCCGTCCGCGCCGAGTCCGGAGCGATGATGGCGACGTCCGACGGCATCGCCGTCGAGGCCAAGATGCAGGGCGGCCTCATGAAGTCGCTCAAGCGAAGCGTGCTCGGCGGCGAGTCGCTCTTCATCACGACGTTCACGGCCCCGCCGCAGGGCGGCTGGGTCGACTGCGCCGCGAACCTGCCCGGCGACGCCATCGTACGAACAGTGGGCGCCGGGAAGCCCCTCAACCTCTCGCGCGGCGCGTTCCTGGCCTGCGAGTCCGGCGTCGAGATCGACACGCAGTGGGGCGGGTTCAAGAACCTGAGCGGCGGCGAGGGCGGCTTCCTCGTGCACGCGTCGGGCGAGGGCGAGGTCGTCGCCGCGTGCTACGGCGCGCTCGACACCATCACCCTCGGCCCGGGCGAGAAGGTGGTCGTCGACTCGGGCCACATGGTCGCCTACGACGACACCGTCCAGATGTCGACCCGCCGCGTGGCCGGCACGATGGCGTCCATGAAGAGCGGCGAGGGGCTCGTCCTCGAGTTCACCGGCCCCGGGGAGGTCCTGACCCAGACGCGGAACCCGTCCGCGCTCATCAGCTGGCTCACGACGGCCCTCCCGTTCACCCGTCAGTAGGGACTCAAGAACCCCCCACCTGCGGCCGATGAGTGGGCATCGACGACACACCTGGGAGCGAATGACCCGGTGCTATAGTCCACCCGGCTTCACTCCCCAACCGGGACCGAAGGCGACCGAAGACGGCCGCTTGACGTTCCGGGTCGAGCCATTTTCAGAAATGACGAATTCATCGACTTGCACGGAAAGGGGGCACGGAGATGTTTGAACGGTTCACGGAGCGTGCCCGCCAGGTCGTCGTGCTTGCGCAGGACGAGGCGCGGACACTCAAGCACAACTACATCGGCACCGAGCACATCCTGCTCGGACTCCTGCGGGAGGAGGAGGGGCTCGCGGCGCGCGTCCTCGACACCCTCGACATCACCGTGGAAGAGGTGCGCGCGCAGGTCGCCCGCATCGTCGGCCAGGGCGACGAGGTGACGACGGGCCAGATTCCGTTCACCCCGCGCGCGAAGAAGGTGCTCGAGCTGGCGCTGCGCGAGGCGCTGTCGCTGGGCCACAACTACATCGGCACCGAGCACATCCTGCTCGGCCTGCTGCGCGAAGGCGAGGGCGTCGCCGCCCGCGTACTGAAGAGCCTCGACGTGGACATCGAGCGCTGCCGCAGCGAAATTTTGGCCGAACTGGATCCGAATTTCTCCGGCGAGACAGGCGC
>JBOHBE010000351.1:0-1620 GCA_050698235.1 Gaiellales bacterium | reverse complement strand
GACGGGCGCAACCTGCTCGATCCGCGCCAGGCGCGGGCCGCCGGGTTCGCGTACGAGTCGGTCGGACGTCCCGCCGATCCTGCCGACGTGCTGCGGCTGGCGGGAGATCGGGCGGACGCCGTCTCGTGATCGCCGTCGTCCTGGTGGGCGGCGAGGGCACGCGCCTTCGCCCCCTCACGTACACGACGCCCAAGCCGATGCTGCCGATCGCCAACCGGCCGTTCCTCGAGCATCAGGTCGAGCATCTGCGCGCGCACGGCATCGACAGGATCGTGCTGGCGTGCGGGTACAAGCCCGACGCGATCCGGGCCCACTTCGGCGCGGAGCTCGAGTACATCGTCGAGCCCGAGCCGCGCGGCACCGGCGGCGCGATCGCGTACGCCGCCCGCGAGGCGGGTATCTCCGAGACGTTCGTGGCGTGCAACGGCGACGTCCTCACCGACCTCGACCTGACGGCGCTCGTCGCGTTTCACCGCGGCCGCAAGGCGCGGATGACGATCGCCCTGCACCCGGTCGACGACCCGAGCCGGTACGGGGTCGTCGCGACCGATGCCGATGGGGCGGTGACGGCCTTCATCGAGAAGCCGCCGCCGGGCACCACGACGGAGCGGGCGATCAACGCCGGCACGTACGTCGCCGATCCGGACGTTCTGGACCTGGTCCCGGACGGCCGAGCGGTGTCGGTTGAGTACGACGTCTTCCCGCGGCTCGTGGGCCACGGGCTCTTCGCGCTGGCCGACGAGGGCGCCTGGCGCGACATCGGGACGCCCGAGAGCTTCCTCGCCGCGAACCTCGGCCGCATGCCTCCGGGCGGCCTCGTCGACCCGTCGGCGGTCGTCGATCCCGGAGCCATCGTCGAGGAGTCTGTCGTCGGTCCCGGATGCCGGATCGAGGCCGGCGCGCGGGTCGTTTCCTCGGTCATCCTCGCGGGGGCGCTTGTCGCGGAGGGCATGACGGTGGACAATCAAGTTGTGGGAACATCTGGAGAACCGGTGTGGTGACCTTCCAGGCAGATCCGTCGGGCATGTCCGACGCCATTGCCGGCATGGCCGAGCAGCTGCGCGCGGGCGAGCGGACGGGCGCCGAGGCGGGGATGGAGCTGGGCCTGCCTGCGGCCGTCGTCATGGCCGGCATGGGCGGCTCGGCGATGGGCGGCGAGCTCCTGCGCGCCCTGGTCGCCGCCGATTGCCCGGTTCCGATCACCCGCGTCCGCGGGTTCGGCGTGCCGGCCTGGGCGGGCCCGGGCACGCTCGTCGTCTGCACCAGCTACTCCGGCGACACGGCCGAGACGCTGGCCTGCGCGCGCCAGGCGTACGCTCAGGGCGCGTCGCTCCTGGCGGTCGCATCCGGCGGCGAGCTCGTGCGGTTGGCTGAGGAGCTGGGATTCCCCTGCGCTCTGGTGCCGGGCGGGATGCAGCCCCGCGCTGCGCTCGGATACCTCTTCGGCGCGATGGCCGGCGCGTTCGCCGCGTGCGGCCTCTCCTCCGAGGGGATCGCCGAGGAGTGCGCGGCCGGCGTCGAGGCCTGCGACCGCGATGCGGCCGCCGAGCTCGGCCGGCAGCTGGCGGGGAGCGTCCCGCTGGTCTACGGCACGGGGCCGCTCGGTGCCGTCGCCTACCG
>JBOHBE010000350.1:0-6608 GCA_050698235.1 Gaiellales bacterium | reverse complement strand
TCCCGGCACCGGCCGGGAAGCCCCTCCCCGCACGAGAGGCGGGAGGACGTGGCGTGATCAGGTACATCATCCGGCGGCTTCTGTGGGCCGTGGTGCTGTTCATCTCGGTGACCCTTGCGACCTACCTGATCTTCTACATCATCCCCGTCGACCCGGCCCGGCTTGCGGCCGGCAAGGCGGCGTCGCCGCACGACGTCCAGGTCGTCGCGCACCGGCTCTACCTCGACAAGCCGATCTGGCAGCAGTACCTGCACTTCCTGGACCAGCTCGTCCTGCATCTGAACCTGGGCTACTCGTACGCCAACAGGCAGGACGTCGGGACGACCGTCATGAACGCGGCCCCGATCACGGCCTCGCTCGTCCTCGGAGCCGTGGTCATATGGATGGCGATCGCGGTCCCGGTCGGCGTCTACTCGGCGCTGCGGCCGCGCTCGCTCGGCGACCGGGTCGCGATGACCGGCGTCCTCACGGGGATCTCGGTGCACCCGGTGTGGCTCGGGCTCATCGCCTCGTACATCCTCGGCTTCAAGCTCAACCTCTTCCCGATCCAGGGCTACTGCGCGTTCACGGGCGCCGCGCCCGGTGAGACCTGCGGCGGACCGGTGGACTGGTTCTACCATCTGATCGTCCCCTGGACGGTGTTCGCGGTGCTCTACGCCGCCTTCTACGTGCGGATGATCCGCTCGACGGTGCTCGACACCCTGAACGAGGACTACGTGCGGACCGCACGCGCCAAGGGTGCGCCCGAGAAGCGCGTCATCGTCCAGCACGTCCTCCGAAATGCGATGCTGCCCGTGGTCACGATGCTCGGGATGGACGTCGCGCTCGCGCTTGGAGGCGCCGTCCTCCTGGAGCAGGTCTTCGGGCTGCCCGGCCTGGGGTACGTGGCGTTGCACTCGCTCTTCCAGTTCGACTATCCGATCACGCTGGGGGTCGTGGTGTTTGCTTCGATCCTGGTGATCGTCTTCAATCTGATCGTCGATCTGCTCTACGCATGGGTCGATCCCCGGATCCGGCTCGCATAGCGCTTCTCCCGACCGTTACACTTCTGCCGTATGCCCCTGCTCGACGTCCGCGACCTGAAGACGTCCTTCAAGACTGACGACGGCGTTGTCCAGGCCGTCGACGGCCTGTCGTTCTCTGTCGAGAAGGGCAAGACGCTCGCGATCGTCGGAGAGTCGGGCTGCGGCAAGAGCGTCACGTGTCTCTCGGTCATGGGGCTGAACCCCCGCCAGAACACGATCACCTCGGGCAGCGCCATGTTCAAGGATCGCGACCTCCTGACGCTCCCGTCGGACGAGATGCGCAAGGTGCGCGGCAACGAGATCTCGATGATCTTCCAGGACCCGATGACCTCGCTGAACCCGGTGCACACGATCGGCCGGCAGCTGGTCGAGGCGGTCCAGCTGCACGAGAAGGTGCCCAAGCGGGCTGCGCGGAGCCGCGCGCTCGAGATGCTGAAGGCCGTCGGGATCCCGCGGGCCGAGACGCGCCTCGACGACTACCCGCACCAGTTCTCGGGGGGCATGCGCCAGCGGGTGATGATCGCGATGTCGCTCATCAACAACCCCGATCTCCTGATCGCCGACGAGCCCACGACGGCGCTCGACGTCACGACCCAGGCCCAGATCCTGAACCTCATGAACGAGCTCCAGCGCGACTTCGGAAGCGCGATCATCCTCATCACCCACGACCTGGGCGTCGTCGCCGAGACGGCTGACGAGGTGCTCGTGATGTACGCCGCCAAGGCGATCGAGCAGGGCGACTACTCGAGCATCTTCTACCGGCCGCGCCACCCCTACACCTGGGGCCTTCTGAACTCGCTTCCGCGACTCGCCCAGGGCGCCGAGCTGAAGCCCATTCCGGGCTCGCCGCCGTCGCTCCTGCGGCCGCCGCCGGGCTGCCGGTTCCACCTGCGGTGCGCCTACGCGTTCGACCGCTGCCGGACCGACGTTCCGCCGCTCATATCGTCTCCCGACCGGTCGGACCACCTTGACGCCTGCCATCTCGACGAGCAGGCCAAGCAGCGGGGCGCGGAAGAGGTCGTCGACCGCATGAAGGTGGCGTCGGTCTGATGGCCGAGGAGCTGCTCAGGGTCGAGAACCTCGAGAAGCACTTCCCGATCACCCGGGGGGTCATCTTCCAGAAGGAGATCGGACGCGTCCGCGCCGTCGACGGGGTGTCGTTCTCGGTCGAGCGGGGCGAGACTCTCGGGGTCGTCGGCGAGTCCGGGTGCGGGAAGTCGACGATGGCGCGCTGCATCATGCGCCTCCTCGACCCGACCGGCGGCAGGGTGATCTTCGACGGGCAGGACATCACGAAGATCAAGGGCGGCGACCTCATGAAGGTGCGCCGCGAGCTGATGATGGTCTTCCAGGACCCCTACGCCTCGCTGAACGTCCGAAAGCGCGTCGGCTCGATCATCGGTGAGGCACTCGAGGTCCACAAGATCGGCACGGCCGCCGAGAACAAGGCCCGCGTGCAGGAGCTGCTCGACGTGGTCGGCCTGAACCCCGAGCACTACAACCGCTTCCCGCACGAGTTCTCGGGCGGCCAGCGGCAGCGGATCGGCGTCGCCCGGGCGCTGGCGATCCGGCCGAAGCTCATCGTCTGCGACGAGCCCGTGTCTGCGCTCGACGTGTCGGTGCAGGCCCAGATCCTGAACCTGCTGAAGCAGCTCCAGCGGGACTTCGACCTCACCTACGTCTTCATCGCGCACGACCTCGACGTCGTCCGCCACATCTCCGACAACGTCGCCGTCATGTACCTCGGCAAGCTCGTCGAGACCGCGCCCGGGTCGATGCTGTACGACCGCCCCCGGCATCCGTACTCGGGGGCCCTGCTCTCCGCCGTGCCGATCCCGAACCCCGACGTCGCCCGCGCCCGCAAGCCGATCGTCCTCGAAGGCGACGTCCCGAGCCCGATCAACCCGCCCAGCGGCTGCCGGTTCCATCCTCGCTGCCCGCGGTTCCAGCATGGTGTGTGCGACGTCGAGGAGCCGCAGCTCGAGGCCAAGGACACCGGGAGCCGGGCAGCGTGCCACTACCCGCTCGAGTCGTGGCCGATGGCCGACCTGCGCCTGCCGGCCGACCAGGTCGCCGCGGGCACATGACGCCTCGGCGATGACCCGCGCGGTGCTCCTGGCGGGACTGCGCCGCTTCGCGGTCCTCGTCACCATCGCCGTCGTCGTGACCGCGGGCGTGTCGGCCGTCCTGGCGGCCGCGACGGGCCAGCCTGTGCGGCGCGCGGTGACCGTGGGCCTCTATCTGGTCGGCTCGGTCTTCGTCATGCTGGGGTTCTTCGCCGGGAACCGGGCGCCCGTGCGCGCTGACGGCGATCAGCCGGGCCCTTTCGGCGGCCTCGTGCCACGCGGCGTCGCGCGGTGGATGACGCCGGCGGAACGGCGCGACCAGATCTCGAGCTCGGCGCTCTTCCTGACCCTCGGGCTGACCCTGCTCGCGGCCGGCATCGCCATAGACGGTCGCCACCGGGTGGCCTGAGCCGGGCCGCGCCTTTCCTGTGTGAACAATTGGAATTGGGTGTTCTGGCGGAGGCGTTCGAGGCTAACCTTTTCCCGCGTGGCCGCGTCCCACTTCGAACCATGACCCTGAACCGCCGACAGGCACGGGAGTGCGAGCGGGCGCGAGCGCTCGGCTCGCAGGCGCTCGACGGCCCGCTTTCCGATCTCGATCTGCGCCGCCTCGATGCGCATCTCGCGGCGTGCCCGGCGTGCGACGAGGCGGTCGGTGGAATGACCGAGCTGACCGCCCGGCTGCGGACGGCGGCGGTCCTTGTCCCCAACGTGGCCGCGGTGCCCGTGAAGAAGGTCCGCCGGTCGGCCCGAACGGCCTTCCAGGTTGCCGGGATCGCCGCCGTGGTGGCGGCGTTCGCGGGCCTCGGGGCGCTTGTGGCCTCGCCCTCGGGAGCGTCGCCTCCCGAGACAGGTGCGCGGATCGTCGTCGCCGAGCGCACCGACCTGCGAGGCACGCTGCGCGACGCCCGGCTGACGCGGCTCTGGGTCGACCGCGAGCCCGGCGTGCAGCGCTCGCCGCATCCGAACGGCATGTTCGCGTAACGGCCTGGACGGCCGGGCTACCGTACAGGCATGCCGATGATCTCCGCCGTCTCGTCGCGGGTCTGACACCTCGACCACGCCGCCCGTGTGGCGGCCGCCCTGGAGCGCTCCCGGATCGATGCCGGGCTGGGGACAGCGCGGCCGAAGAGGCGGTGGCCGTGGCGTCCGAGGCGTGTAACGAAGTCCGAGCCGGTGCTCGTGCCTGAGTGATACGATCCGGCTCCCGGAGCCGAATTACTCCTCCCACGCGCGCCGCACAAGGAGTCACATTGTCCGAGAACGGCCAGTCCTCGAACGTCGGCAGGATCGTCGAGATCAAGGGTGTCGTCATCGACGCCGTCTTCTCGAGCGGACTGCCCGCGATCTACAACGCCCTCGAGATCTCGCTGCCCGACGGCGGCCGCCTCGTCGCGGAGGTGCAGCAGCACCTGGGCGACGGCAGGGTGCGGGCGATCGCCATGGACGCGACCGACGGCCTGGCCCGCGGCCTCGACGTTATCGACACGGGCGGGCCGATCACGGTGCCGGTCGGCGAGCGCACGCTCGGGCGGATCTTCAACGTGCTCGGCGAGACCGTCGACAAGGGCGACCCGGTCGAGGAGGGCGAGCGCTGGCCCATCCACCGCGAGCCGCCGACGTTCGACAGCCTGAGCCCGACGACCGAGATCTTCGAGACGGGCATCAAGGTCGTCGACCTGCTGGCGCCGTACGTGAAGGGCGGCAAGGTCGGCCTGTTCGGCGGCGCGGGCGTGGGCAAGACGGTACTGATCCTCGAGCTCATCAACAACATCGCCCAGGTGCACGGCGGCCTCTCGGTGTTCGCCGGCGTGGGGGAGCGCAGCCGCGAGGGCAACGACCTGTGGCTCGAGATGACCGAGTCGGGCGTCATCTCGAAGACGGCGCTTGTCTATGGCCAGATGAACGAGCCGCCGGGAGCCCGCCTGCGCGTCGGCCTCTCGGGCCTCACGATGGCCGAGTACTTCCGCGACGAGCGTAACCAGGACGTGCTGCTCTTCATCGACAACATCTTCCGGTTCGTCCAGGCCGGATCCGAGGTCTCCGCGCTCCTCGGCCGCATGCCAAGCGCAGTGGGCTACCAGCCCACGCTGGCGACCGAGATGGGGCAGCTCCAGGAGCGCATCACGTCGACGTCGAAGGGCTCGATCACCTCGGTGCAGGCCATCTACGTGCCCGCCGACGACCTGACCGACCCGGCGCCCGCCGCGTCGTTCGCCCACCTCGACGCCACGACGGTGCTCTCGCGGGCGATCTCCGAGAAGGGCATCTACCCGGCCGTCGACCCGCTCGACTCGACGTCGCGGATCCTCCAGCCGGGGTCGGTCGGCGAGGAGCACTACCGGACGGCGACCCAGGTGCAGGAGGTGCTCCAGCGCTACAAGGAGCTTCAGGACATCATCGCCATCCTCGGCATGGACGAGCTCTCCGACGACGACAAGGTCGTCGTGCAGCGCGCGCGCAAGATCGAGCGCTTCCTGAGCCAGCCGTTCCATGTCGCCGAGCCGTTCACCGGGACGCCCGGCAAGTACGTGAAGCTCGAGGACACGATCCGGAGCTTCCAGGAGGTGCTCTCGGGCAAGCACGACGACCTCCCGGAGCAGGCGTTCTACCTGGTGGGCCCGATCGAGGACGTCATCGAGGCCGCCGAGAAGATGAAGACGGCCGCCTAGGTGCGTCGTGCCTGAGCATCCGCCCTATCCGGTCGAGGTGATCACGCCGGAGGGCGTCGTCTTCGCCGGGAACGCCGAGATCCTGGTGGTCCCGGGCGCCGCCGGCGACCTGGGCATCCTCTCGAATCACGCACCGCTCATCTCGCTGCTCCAGCCCGGCGAGACCCGGATCACCGACGAGGCCGGCGACGTGAAGCGCTACGCCACCGACGACGGCTACGTCCAGGTGCGCCAGAACCGCGCCGTGGTGCTGGTCGGCGAGGCGGTCGACGGCGGGTCGATCGACGCCGCAGAGGCCGCGAAGCGTCTCGAGGAGGCCCGTGAGGCGCTCGAGCGGGCCGAGGGCGGCGACGGCGACGTCTTCGCCGCGCGCCGTGCCGCGGCGTTCGCCGAGGCGCTCGCGAAGGTCGCGCACGCCTGAGCCCTACCGGCCTGGCCCATCCGGTGCACGTCCGCATCGACCATCGGGAGCAGAGCTCGCGGCTCTCGACGCTCGCGCGCGCCCTCCTGGTCGTACCGCACCTGGTCGTCGTGCTCCTCCTGGGGCTCGCGGCGTGGATCCTCACCCTTGTCGCCTGGTTCGCGATCATCGCGACCGGCCGATATCCGCGCGCGTTCTTCGGCTTCGTCTCCGGCACGCTCCGGTACTCCACGCGCGTCGGGTGCTACTGGCTGCTCGTCACCGACCGCTACCCGCCGTTCGGCCTCACGGCGGGCCCCGACGGCTACCCGGTCTCGGTGTGGGTCGGGGAGCCCGGCCGGCGCTCGCGGCCCACGGCGCTTCTCCGCCCGGTGCTCGCGGTGCCGGCGTTGCTCATCCTCTACTTCCTCGCCCTTCTCGGTGC
>JBOHBE010000349.1:0-3268 GCA_050698235.1 Gaiellales bacterium | reverse complement strand
GGAGGCAAGGCCCCGCTGACCGATCTTCTGCCGCTCCTCGAGCAGCTCGGCCTGACCGTCGTCGAGGAGGTGCCGACGCGTCTCGTCGGGACCGGTGAGGACGGCCGCTACCTGCACGATTTCGGCGTCCTCGGCCCGGCCGGGAAGCAGCTCGACCTCGAGCGGATGGCCGACATCGTCGCCGACACGGTGGGCGCCGTCTGGGAGGGGCGGGCCGGGTCGGACTGGCTGAACCGGCTGGTCGTCACCGGCGAGCTCGACTGGCGCCGGGTCACGATCCTGCGCGCATACCGGGAGTACCGGCAGCTGCTCGGCGCCACGTTCACCTCGCGATACCAGAACGACTGCCTCGTTCGGAACTTCGCCATCTCGCGCAAGCTGGTCAGGCTCTTCGAGCTCCGGTTCGACCCGGATGTGCCCCGCGACGAGGCCGCGGAGGTCGCGCTCGTCGACGAGATCGGAGCCGACCTGGACGCCGTCCAGAGCCTGGACGACGACCGCATCCTGCGTGGGTACCTGGGGATGATCCTCGCGACGGTGCGGACGAGCGCATATCTGCCCGACCGCGAGCACCTGTCGTTCAAGCTGCGCTGCGCCGACGTGCCGGGAATGCCCAAGCCGGTGCCGCTGTGGGAGATCTTCGTGTTCTCGACCGAGATGGCCGGCGTGCACCTCCGCGGCGGCACGGTGGCCCGGGGCGGCATCCGCTGGTCGGACCGGCTCGAGGACTACCGCACCGAGATCCTGGGCCTGATGAAGGCGCAGATGGTGAAGAACGCCGTGATCGTCCCGGTCGGCGCCAAGGGCGGGTTCGTCCTCAAGCGCCCGCCGCTCGACCGCCCGGGCCTGATGCAGGAGGAGAAGCGCCAGTACATCACCCTGATGCGCGGCCTCCTCGACATCACCGACAACATCGTCGGAGGCGAGGTCGTGCATCCCGAGGGTGTGCGGGTGCTCGACGGCGACGACGCCTATCTGGTGGTCGCGGCCGACAAGGGCACGGCCCATCTGTCCGACACGGCGAACGCCGTCTCGGAGGAGTACGGGTTCTGGCTCGGCGACGCGTACGCGTCGGGCGGTTCGGCGGGATACGACCACAAGGCGCTCGGCATCACCGCGAAGGGCGCGTGGGAGAGCGTGAAGCGCCACTTCCGCGAGCTCGGCCGCGACGTGGCCACCGAGCCGGTCACCGCCGTCGGGATCGGCGACATGTCGGGCGACGTCTTCGGAAACGGGATGCTCCTCTCGGAGCACCTCGAGCTGGTCGGGGCGTTCGACCACCGGCACGTCTTCCTCGACCCCGCGCCCGACGCGGCAGCGGCGTACACCGAGCGGCGGCGGCTCTTCGACACTCCGGGGACGTCGTGGGACGACTACGACCGCTCGATCATCTCCGAGGGCGGAGGCGTGTGGCCGCGGACGGCCAAGTCGATCCCGGTCTCGCCCCAGGCGCAGGCGGTGCTCGGGATCGACAGCGCGAAGCTCCCTCCGCTCGATCTGATCCGGGCGATCCTTCAGGCGCCGGTCGACCTGCTCTGGAACGGCGGCATCGGCACGTATGTCAAGGCGTCGGCCGAGTCGCACGCCGAGGTCGACGACCGGGCGAACGATGCCCTGCGCGTCGACGGCCGCGATCTGCGCGCCACGATCGTCGGCGAGGGCGGGAACCTGGGCTTCACGCAGCGCGGGCGGATCGAGTACGCGCACGGCGGCGGGCGGATCAACACCGACGCGATCGACAACTCGGCGGGCGTCGACTGCTCGGACCACGAGGTCAACCTGAAGATCCTCCTCGCCATCGCGATCGAGCGCGGCGAGCTGGCGGTCGAGGGCCGAAATGAGGTTCTGGACCAGGTTGCCGACGATGTTGTCAGGCTCGTCCTCTACGACAACTACCTCCAGGTGCAGATCCTGAGCCAGGAGTCGGCCGTCGCCCCGAAGCGCATGGAGGCGTTCGAGGACCTCATGGTCGAGCTCGAGTCGCGGCACCTGCTCGAGCGGCCGCTCGAGGCGCTGCCGTCGGGTGAGCTCATGGCCGAGCGCATCTCCGCAGGGCACGGCATGACCCGGCCCGAGCTGTGCGTGCTCCTGGCGTACGCCAAGCGGCTGCTGCGAGAGCAGGTGCTGGAGTCGGCGCTCCCCGACGACCCGTACCTCGTGTCGGCGCTCGCGGAGTACTTCCCGCCGCTCGTCGTCGAGCGCTTCGGGCATCTGCTCCCGGATCATCCGCTGCGCCGCGAGATCGTCGCCACGATCGTGACCAACGACGTCATCAACTCGATGGGGATCACGTTCGTCCTTCGCATGACCGCCGAGACTGGAGCGACCGCAGAGGAGGTCGCGCGCGCGTTCCTCGTCGCCCGCGACGTCAGCAGGGCTCGCGACCCGTGGGATGCCGTCGAGCGGCTCGACTCGGTGGTGCCCGGCGACGTCCAGGCCGAGCTCATGACCGGCGTCGACTCGATGGTCGAGCACCTCGCCCGCTGGTACCTCCAGAACGTTCACGCCATCGATCTCGCCGAGGAGGTCGGCCGGGGCCAGCCGGCGTTCGCCGAGCTCGTCCAGACGCTGTCGGATTCGGCCACCGATGCCTGGCGGGTCGCGACCGACGGCCGGCTCGAGGAGCTGCTCGAGCAGGACGTGCCCGACGAGCCCGCGCGGTTCGGCGCGGTCCGGCCGGCGCTCGTCTACGCCCCCGACATCATCGCCGTCGCCCAGGCCAGCGGCCGGTCGATCCCAGCAATTACGAGGGCGTTCTTCACCGTCGGCGAGCGGCTCTACCTCGACCTCGTCGAGGCCCGCGCGGCCTCCCTGCCTGCTACCGACCGCTGGCAGCGGATGGCCTGGGACACGCTCATCGACGACCTGCGGCTGCTGCGCCGCCAGATCGTGGAGCGCGTCATCGCCGAGTCGCAGAACGGGTCGATCGACGATGCCGTCGAGTCGTACCTGAGCGCGCGGTCAGACCCGTACGACCGCCTGTCGCGGATGATGGAGAACGTGACCACCGCGCCGCCCGACGACAGCTCGATGGTGATGGTGGCCGTCCACCAGATCCGCCAGGTCGCCGCCTAGCCCCGGTGGTCAGGACGCCACCTCTGCGAACCGCCGCTCCCGTCGCGGCCGGACGAACACCGCCTCGCCCGGCTCCAGCGGCAGGCGCTCGGCCTCGTCGCGGCTGAGCTCCGCGGCGACGGTCTCGCCGCCTTCGACGACGAGCTCGACGCGCACCTGCGCACCGAGCCGGAGCACGCGCTTCACGACGGCA
>JBOHBE010000348.1:0-2242 GCA_050698235.1 Gaiellales bacterium | reverse complement strand
TCGGTGCGCTGAGCGTCGCCGATGCGGCCACGCCCGAGCGCCGCGAGGCCCTGTATGCGGAGGTCGTCGGCCGGCTCGGCGGCCTCGCCGATCACGCCGAGCGGTCGGGGCTCGAGGCGCTCCTCGTCGAGCCGACGCCGCTCCCGCGCGAGATCCCGTCGACGATCGCCGAGGCGAAGCGGCTTGTGGCCGACACCTCGGGCGGCGCCGTGCCGCTCTGGTTCGTGATCGACGTCGGCCACGCGCTGTACCGGCCGCTCTACGGGGAGGACGCCTCGCTGGTGCCGTGGCTCACGGAGCTTCGCGACCACATCGGCGTCCTCCACCTCCAGAACCACGACTACCGGGCCGACGCGCACTGGGGGTGGCCCGACGCGCGCGGGTCGTACGAGCCGGCCGGGTTCCACCGCGAGGTGGGCGAGGCGGGACTCGATCATCTGCCGGTCTTCATCGAGGTGTTCTCGCCGTTCGAGCAGGCCGACGACGAGATCGTGCCGCTCATCCGAAGCTCGCTCGCCGCCTGCCGGCCATGACGGCGCTCGTCGGCGTCGACGTCGGCACGAGCTCGACGAAGGCGATCGCCATCGACCACGACGGGACGATCCTCGGCCACGCCCAGGCCGAGTACCCGGTGAGCCTGCCGAGGCCGGGCCACGCCGAGCAGGATCCCGACCTCTGGTGGCACGCGGCCGAGGCCGCGCTCGCGGATCTCGGAGCGGAGGACGTCGCCGGCATCGGCCTCTCCGGCCAGATGCACGGGCTCGTGCTGCTCGACGATCGCCTGCGCCCGCTCCGCCCGGCGATCCTCTGGAACGACCAGCGGACGGCGGCCGAGTGCGACCAGATCGAGGCGACGGTCGGCCTCGAGCGGCTGATCGCCCTCACCGGCAACCGGGCGCTCACCGGCTTCACCGCGCCCAAGCTGCTGTGGGTCCGCCGCCACGAGCCCGACGTCTACCGGCGCATCGCCCACGTGCTCCTGCCCAAGGACTACGTACGTCTGCGGCTCACGGGCGAGCTCGCGACCGACGTGTCCGACGCGTCGGGCACGCTCCTCTTCGACGTCGGCGCCCGCGTGTGGAGCGAGCAGATGCTCGAGCTGCTCGATCTCCCCCGCGAGTGGTTTCCGCCGGCGCTCGAGTCGGGATCCCCGTCGGGCACGACGAGCGCCGGCGTGCCCGTCGCCGCCGGTGCGGGCGACCAGGCTGCCGGAGCGCTCGGCGTGGGCGTCGACCGGCGCGGCTCCGTTTCGGTCGCCCTCGGGACGTCGGGCGTCGTGTTCGGCGTCCTTCCGGCGCTCGCCGTCGATCCGCGTGGGACGGCGCACACCTTCTGCCATGCGGTACCCGGCACGTGGCATGCGATGGGCGTGATGCTGTCGGCGGCCGGAGCGCTCGACTGGCTGCACACCTCCGTCCTGCCCGGGTCGTCGATCGATGCCCTGCTCGAGGCCGCGGCGGCGTGGGGGCCGGGATGCCAGGGCCTCCAGTTCGCCCCGTATCTGTCGGGCGAGCGAACTCCGCACGCCGATCCCGCCGTGCGGGGCGCCTTCGTGGGGCTGGCGCTGAGCCACGACACGGGTGCGCTCGTCCGGGCCGTGCTCGAGGGCGTCGCGTACGGCCTGCGTGACTCGCTCGAGCTCCTGCACGGCCTGGGGCTTCGCCCGGCGGCCGGCCGGATCGGAGGCGGCGGCAGCCGCAGCGGCCTGTGGCGGCGGATCGTTGCGTCGGTGCTCGACCTGCCGCTCGAGATCACCGCAGCGGACGACGCCGCCGCGCTTGGGGCAGCGATGCTCGGCGGCGTTGCCGCCGGCTCGTTCGCCGACGTGCCGGCGGCGGCGGCGGCCTGCGTCAGCGTGACCGGCCGCGTCGAGCCCGACCCGGCGTGGCGCGAGCCGTACGCCGAGGGCTATGCCGCGTTCAGGCGGCTCTATCCAGCCATCGCGGGTCTGCGTGCCGAGAGTGGGATCGGGGCCCCCAGGTACGATCTCGGGATGGAGCCCGACCAGTGAGCTTCCGGCACGAGGCGCTCCTGTACCGCGGCGAGGACGAGTTCGTGGCGCGCGTCGAGCCGGTCGTCCGCGAGGGGACCGCTGCCGGCGAGGCGGTGATGGTCGCTGTCAGCGACAGGAAGATCGGGCGCCTGCGCAAGGCGCTGGGGCCCGCCGCGGCCGACGTGACGTTCGCCGACATGGACGACATCGGCGCCAATCCGGCCCGCATCATCCATGCGTGGCACGAGT
>JBOHBE010000347.1:0-4599 GCA_050698235.1 Gaiellales bacterium | reverse complement strand
CGGCCTCGACGGCACCGTGACGACGACCGCCGACCCGCCGCGGGGCGCGACCTACGGCGAGACGGCATACACGCCGAGCCCGTCGCCGACCGATCTCGCATCGACCAGCACGGCGTACCCGCCCGAGGTCGCCGGCGGCATCACGGTCGGCGGGACGCAGTTCCCGGTGTTCGGGACAGGGGGGCGCCCGGTCGGCGCGCCGATCCCGGAGGACTACCTCAGAGCCTCGGATCAGGTGTGGCGCGCGTCGGGTGCCGACGAGGCCAAGACGCCGTTTGGCGCGGCGTTCCTCGTCGAGCACTACCTCCGCTCGGCGCCGTTCGCCTACGACCTCACGCCGAAGCTCAAGAAGGGCGTCCCGCCGCTTGTCGACTTCATGACCCGCGCGCACCGTGGCTACTGCCAGATGTTCTCGGGCGCGATGGCACTGGTCCTGCGAATGCATGGAATCCCCGCCCGCGTGGCCGTGGGCTTCACGACCGGCAAGCCGCCGAAGACATCCGGCGACCCCTACATCGTCACCGACCGCAACGCCCACGCGTGGGTCGAGGTCTTCTTCCCCGGCTACGGCTGGATGCCCTTCGAGCCGACGCCGACCCGGAGCCTGACGCAGGTGTACTCCTCGTCGGCCGTTTCGTTCCGCAACACGTTCACGGGCGCACAGACGCTCGACCCGGGAACGAAGAGCATCATCCTCAAGCTCACGAGCAAGAAGCAGAAGCCGAACCTCAGCCCGCTGTTCAAGCAGGCGCACGGCGACCTCGGAAGCAGCAGCGCCCGGCCGCTCCCGATTCCTCTCGCGGGCACAAGCGGCAGCCACGGCCAGTTCGTCCGCTGGCTCTTCTGGGCCGCGTTGCTCGTCCTGCTCGTCGTGATCCTCTTCAAGGTCGTCGCGGCGCGCTGGCGCTACGTGCGCCGCGGCCCGCGAGCCCGCGCGGCGGCGGCGTACCACGACCTGGCGACGTTCGTCGGCGATCAGGGCGTGCCGGTGCGGCCCGGCTACACGTTCGAGGACCTCGCCGACCGCGTCGAGCACACGTTCGGCGTTCCGACCACGGCGTTCGCCAGCGCGGCAAGCAGGGCCCGCTACGCGCCGCTCGGGCGGGCCCGCGCGTCCGAGGCGGAGATGCGGCGAGAGCTCCGCGGCGTCAAGCGCGGCGTGCGCCAGCGGCTCAGCAAGCGCGAGCGCGCGGCCGGCGCGGTCCGCCTCCGCTCGGTGCTCTCGGCGGCCTCACGACGGGAATGACCCGGCGAGCCGGCTCATCGCCCGGGGCAGAGGGCCGATGATTCGATCATGGAGGCCGAGGACACCTACTCTCTGTTCCAGCGCGGACGGGCCCACATGCAGGCCGGCGACAACGCCCAGGCCACGGTCTCGCTGGAGAAGGCGAAGCGGCGCGAGCCCGACAAGGCATCGATCCGCGAGGCTCTCGGCGTGGCCTACCTGCGGCTCCACCGCTACCAGGAGGCGGCCGCCGAGTTCGAGCACATCCTCGAGTCCGCCCCTGCGAACCACTACGCCCACTACTGCCTGGGCCGGTGCCTGGTGCGGATGGGCGAGCCCTCGAAGGCCGCCGGCCACTACAAGATGGCCGCCTGGCTCCGCCCCGAGGTGACGTACTACCAGGAAGCCCTGGCCTCACTGCGATAGGCACCCGCTGAAAATTGGGGTCAGACCCATTTTTCAGTCAGTCGCGGATCACCCAGAAGAGCGCGTCGGGGCGCTGGCCGATGTTGCGCCAGCCCGAGATGCCCGAGCGGTCGGCCAGGAGCGCCTCGCCCTGGCGGAGGACCGGCCTGCCGGCGGTCGTCATCACCTGCACGAGGCCGCCGATGACCGCCACCAGGACACCCCCTCGCTCGGGCTCACCCGCCGGCTCCTCCGAGCCGCGCCCTGCCCGGTCGTGGCGGTACCGCCGCCGCGTAGCCCGAGCCAGGGCCTACGGGCTCTCGAGCCAGATCGTCACCGGCCCGTCGTTCACGAGCGCGACGCGCATGTGCGCGCCGAACACCCCCTGCTCGACCGGCACGCCCAACTCGCGCAGCGCGTCCGCGAACGCGTCGACCAGCGCCTTGGCCTCGTCGGGCGGGGCGGCCGCCGTGAACCCCGGCCGGTTGCCTCGCGACGCGTCGCCGTAGAGCGTGAACTGCGACACGGCGAGCACCGCGCCTCCCGTGTCGATGACCGAGAGGTTCATCCGGCCCTCCGCGTCGGCGAGCACTCGAAGCCGGGCGACCTTACCCGCCATCCATGCCGCCTCTCGGGGGGTGTCGCCGGCACCTGCGGCGACGAGCACGAGGAGCCCCGGGCCGATCGCGGACACGGCTTCGCCGGCCACTTCGACCGACGCCTCAGAGACCCGCTGAACGAGCGCGCGCACGGCTCCGGAGTTTCTCACCATGCGGGATCCGCTGCTAGACTTCGAGCCAGTTCGAGACGTCAACGCTGGTCGTCGAGGTGGGTGCGAACCCGCCTCTTTTTTCGCCTCAAATGAACCACGCCACCCGCATTCAGCACGAAATCGAGTCGACTCTGGCAACCCGTATGCCGGAGGTCGAGGTCGTGCTCGCGGAGCGCCCGACGCCCAACCAGCTGCGCGTCGTCATCGACCGGCCCGGCGGGGTCGACGTCGAGCTGTGCGAGCGCGTGAGCCGCGAGCTCGCGCCGCTCCGAACGCAGTACGCGCTCGAGGTGTCGTCGCCCGGTCTTGACCGCCCGCTCGTGAAGCCCGACCACTATCGCCGGGCCGTCGGCGAGCGCGTGGTTGTGCGCACCGACGCACCCATCGAGGGCCGCAAGAAGTTCGACGGGCGGCTCCGGTCGGCCGACGACGAGGGCATCGAGCTCGAGCAGGACGGCAGCGCCGTGAAGATCGACTACGCCGCGATCCGGCGCAGCCATGTGGTCTACGACCCAGCAGGAGGGACGTCGTGAGCAAGGAGATCCTGGAGGGCGTACGGCTCGTCGAGAAGGAGAAGGGGATCGAGCCCGGCACGCTGCTCGCCGCCATCGAGGATGCGCTCCTCGCCGCGTACCGCAAGATGCCCGACGCGCGCCACCCCGTGCGGGTCGACCTCGACCGCGAGACGCTCGACTTCACCGCTTGGTCGGTGACCCCGCAGGCGTGGGACGCCTACCTCGAGGCGCATCCGCACCACCAGATCCTGGCCGAGGCGCCGCCCGACGAGACCGAGATCGTCTCGGCGACCGACGAGCCTGCGACGGACGAGGAGCCCGAGCCGGAGCCCGAGATCGAGTGGGACTGGTTCGGCGACGAGGTGCTGGTCGACGTCACGCCCGAGAATTTCAGCCGCATCGCCGGCCAGACCGCCAAGCAGGTGCTCCGCCAGCGGATCAACGAGGCCGAGCGCTCGATGATGTACGACGAGTACGCCGACCGCGTCGGCGAGATCGTCACGGGGATCGTCCAGCAGGACGACCACCGCTACGCGTTCGTCGACCTCGGCCGGATGGAGGCCATCCTGCCCGGCTCGGAGAAGGTCCCGGGCGAGCGCTACGAGCAGGGAAGCCGCATCAAGGCGGTCATCATCGAGGTCCGCTCCGAAGGCAAGGGGCCGCAGGTCGTCCTGTCGCGCCGCTCCGACGAGCTCATCCGCCAGCTGTTCGAGCTCGAGGTGCCCGAGATCGCAGACGGCCTCGTCGAGATCCGTGCGGTGGCCCGCGAGCCCGGTTACCGGGCCAAGATCGCCGTCGAGTCCAAGACGCAGGGCGTCGACCCGGTCGGCGCGTGCGTCGGGCCGAGAGGCTCCCGCGTTCGGATGGTCGTGTCCGAGCTCCGCGGCGAGAAGATCGACATCATCCCGTGGAACGACGAGCCCGCCCGGTTCGTCGCCAAGGCCCTCGCGCCGGCCAAGGTGCGGGAGGTGTACGTCGACGACGAGCACCGCCAGGCGACGGTGGTCGTGCCCGACGGCGAGCTCTCACTCGCGATCGGCAAGGAGGGCCTGAACGCGCGCCTCGCGCACCGGCTCACCGGCTGGCGGATCGACATCGTCTCCGAGACGGAGTACTACGCCGAGGAGGCCGAGCACACCTATACCGGCGTCGCCACCGAGGCCGAGGACGAGTTCCCCGGCCGCTGCGTCGCCGTCACGTCGTCCGGCAAGCGCTGTCCGAACCAGGCCCTCGACGGAAGCCGCTACTGCGGTGTCCCGGCCCACCGGGAGCTGGCGGCGGCCGAGGAGCCGGCTCGGTAACCGCCCGCGACCCCGTCCGCCAGTGCGCCGGCTGTGGCCGGCGCAGCACCCAGGCCAGCCTCGTTCGGCTGTGCGCGGTGCGTGGGACGGCCGTGGTCGATCGGGAGCGGCGCCTCGGAGGACGGGGCGTGTACCTCTGCCCGAGCGCTGCGTGCGCAGGACATGCCCGACGGCGGGGAGCGCTCGCCCGGCGGCTAAAATGCTCGCTCACGCTGCCCGCCGACCTGGCGGAGCAGGTGCGCATGGAGCGGCCGGAAGGCCGCGTGGAAGGACTGGCGTAGTGGCGAAGAAGACGGCCGAGCAAGCGAAGCCCAAGCCCGCGGCGGAAGCGACGGCGGAACCCGCCGCCGAGCCCGTCGCGCCCGTCGAGGCGGCCGAAGC
>JBOHBE010000346.1:0-8979 GCA_050698235.1 Gaiellales bacterium | reverse complement strand
TCTTCAAGCCACTTCCCCACTGAACCACTCCACCTCACCGTAACCGCTTGTCCGGGGTAGTGGCTAGCCGTGGATGGAGACGACCAGCGGGATGATCAGGATCGCCACGATGTTCGTGATCTTGATCATCGGGTTGATCGCCGGCCCGGCGGTGTCCTTGTAGGGATCGCCGACCGTGTCTCCGGTGATCGACGCGGCGTGGGCGTCGGAGCCCTTGCCGCCGTGGGCGCCGTCCTCGATCAGCTTCTTGGCGTTGTCCCACGCACCACCGCCCGACGTCATCGAGATCGCCAGGAAGAGGCCGGTGACGATGGTGCCGACCAGGAGGCCGCCGAGCGCGTAGTACGAGATCAGCCCGACGACGATCGGGATGACGACCGGGATCAGCGCGGGCAGCTGCATCTCGCGAATGGCCGAGCGCGTGACCAGGTCGACGCACTTGGCGTAGTCGGGCTTGGCCGTCCCTTCCATGATCCCGGGGATCTCGCGGAACTGGCGGCGCACCTCCTGCACGACCTGGCCGCCGGCCCGGCCGACCGCGTCCATGGCGAGCGACGCGAACAGGAAGGGCATGAGGCCGCCGATCAGGAGCCCGGCGAGCACCGCGGGGTCGTTGATCTGGAACGTGATGTTGTGGCCGACCTTCTGGCCGAGCTCGTCGTTGTAGGACTGGAAGAGCACCAGGGCGGCCAGGCCGGCCGAACCGATCGCGTAGCCCTTGGTGACGGCCTTGGTGGTGTTGCCGACGGCGTCGAGCGGGTCGGTGACCTTGTCGCGCACGTCGTGGGGCAGGTCGGCCATCTCGGCGATCCCGCCCGCGTTGTCGGTGATCGGGCCGAACGCGTCGAGCGCGACGACCATGCCCGCCATCGACAGCATCGCCGTGACGGCGATCGCGATCCCGTAGATCCCGGCGAAGTGGAACGAGGCCACGGTCCCGAGCGCGATCACGATGACCGGGAGCGCGGTGGCCTGCATGCCGACGGCGAGCCCGGCGATGATGTTCGTCGCGTGGCCGGTCAGCGACTGCTCGGAGATCCGCTGCACCGGGCGGAAGCGGGTGCCTGTGTAGTACTCGGTGATCGCCACGATCAGGGCCGTGATGACGAGGCCGATCAGCGCGCACCAGTAGAGGTCGGTCGAGCTCGCACCGTCGGTGAACGACCCGAATCCGTCGGCGCTGTTCGAGATGACCGGGATGTAGATGATCGCCGAGAGCACCGCCGAGACGATGACGCCGATGTAGAGCGCGTTGATCACGCTGCCGGACTTGGGCAGCCTCACCATGAACGTCCCGACGATCGACGCGGGGATCGAGAACGCGGCCAGAAGCAGCGGCAGCCGCACGGCGTCGGCGTTCCCGAAGAGCGCCCCGAGGAACATCGAGGCGACGATGGTGACGGCATAGGTCTCGAAGAGGTCGGCCGCCATGCCCGCGTCATCGCCGACGTTGTCGCCCACGTTGTCCGCGATGACCGCCGGGTTTCGGGGGTCGTCCTCGGGGATCCCGGCCTCGATCTTGCCGACCAGGTCGGCGCCGACGTCGGCGCCCTTCGTGAAGATCCCGCCACCGAGGCGGGCGAAGACCGAGATCAGCGAGCCGCCGAACGCGAGCCCGACCAGAGCCTTCGTGGCTACGAGGTCGCTGTCGCCGTTCAGCATGAGGATGCCGAAGTACCCGCCCACGCCGAGCAGGCCGAGGCCGACGACGAGGATCCCCGTGACCGTGCCGCCCTTGAAGGCGACCGACAAGGCCGGCTTCATGCCCGACTTGGCGGCCTCGGCGGTGCGCACGTTCGAGCGCACCGCGACGTTCATCCCGATGAAGCCCGTGAGCGCCGAGAGGACGGCGCCGATCATGAAGCCGATCGCCACCTTCCACCCGAGGTCGTCGGTCCAGATGCCGGCGATGCCGATCGCGAGGAACACCACCACCGCGACGACCGCGATGGTCGTGTACTGCCGCTTCAGGTACGCCGCGGCGCCCTCCTGGATGGCAGCCGCGATCTCGCGCATGCGGTCGGTGCCGGCGGACTGGGCGAGCACCCAGCGCGTCAGCGCCAGGCCGTAGACGACGGCTGCAGCGCCGCAGATCAGGGAGATGAGCACAGCATGGCTGGCCAGTGAACTCACGTCAGAGGCTCCTTGGAGGGTCTCGAGGGCAGGCAGGAACCGCGGGATTGTAACAGCGCTCTCGGTTTTCCCAAGCCGGATTCGCTAGTGCGCTCGTGGCACTACGCCCGCGCGCCCGAGAGGGCCGTCGCGCAGATGTCGTCCGGCTGCGCCCCGATCTTGGGGATGGCGGCGAAGAGCAGCTTCCGCAGGCGCTCGTTGTTCTCGGCGAACACCTCCATCACCGACGCGTGGCTGACCGGGCCGACGCTCGCGTCGTCCTCGACGCCGACGTCGTAGTCGGTGATCAGCGAGATGTTGGCGTAGCAGAGCTCCAGCTCGCGGGCGAGCCAGCCCTCCGGGTACGCCGTCATGTTGATGACCTCCCACCCCATCGAGCTGAACCACTTCGACTCGGCGCGCGTCGAGAACCGCGGCCCCTGGATGACGACGACGGTGCCGCCGTCGCGGATGTCGATCCCCTGCTCCCGCCCGGTCTCGAGCAGGATCCGGCGCAGGTCGGGGCAGTACGGGTCGGCCGCCGAGACATGCGTCGTCACGGGCCCGTCGTAGAACGTGTGGTCGCGTCCCGAGGTGCGGTCGACGAACTGGTCGCACACCACGAACGCGCCAGGCGGCAGGCCGCGCGCCAGGCTGCCCGACGCGCACGGCCCGATGACGCGCCGCACACCGAGCTCGCGCATCGCCCACAGGTTCGCGCGGTAGGGGATGCGGTGCGGCGGCAGGTGGTGATGGCGGCCATGGCGGGGAAGGAACGCAACCCGCCGGCCACCGATCACGCCGACGACGAGCCGGTCGGACGGCGGGCCGTACGGCGTGTCGACGGCGACCTCCTCCGCGTCGTCGAGCAGGTTATAGAACCCCGAGCCTCCGAACACGCCGATCTCGGCGTCGGCGCTCATACCTCGCCTCCGGGCGTCCAGATCTTGGGCCGCGGTACATCCAGGTCGGGAGCCTCCGGCTCAGGCGTCGTCGCGCCCTCGGCGGGAACGTCGGACGAGGGATCCTCGCTCGCGCGGGCATAGGCGAGCTGGAGCTGTGCGATCTCGCCGCGAAGCGCCGTGACCGACGACGGCTCGAGCAGCCGCTCGAGCACCGGGACGAGAGCCCGCAGCGCCTCGATGGCAACCTCGGTCTGCGGGAGGTCGCGCTCGTCGGCAGCGCCCTGGACCAGACCGGTGCGCCGGTACCCGAGCTCGATCAGCGTCTGGACCGTCGAGATGACGACGTCCCCGATCGGGACGCGCTTCATGTAGTCGGCCGCTGCGGCCTGCGCCGCCCGGGCCTCGTCCTCGCTCATCGCGCCTCCCCCTCTCTCACGGCGAGCCACTCGGCCACCGACTCGCGTGTGCGCGCGACGACCTGGGGCCATACCTCGCGGACCGACTCGCCCTCCTCGAGCCTGGCGATGTAGACCTCGGCGGCGGTCGGCCTCCCGAGCGGCTCCAGGTAGGGGCTGATCCCGAGCTCGGACGCGATGTCCGAGGTCTCCTCGACCAGCGACTCGATGCGCGCTCGGGCCGGCATCACGGCGCCAGTGCCGAGGTCGATCAGCTCGCCGGCCATTCCCCAGCGTATCGCCCGCCAGAAGTTCTCCTCGATCATCCGGTGCGGGTGCGCGGGCAGCGGCCGGCCCTCCTCGTGGGCGCGGGCGTAGTGGGCGGTCAGCGCCGTCATCAGCCCCGCGAGCGCCACCGCCCGCTCGAACTCGGGCTGGGCGTCGCAGATCCGCACCTCGACCGTCGGGAACGCCTGATGCGGGCGCACGCTCCACCAGATCTCGGTGTGCTCGCGAATCGACCGCGTTGCGACAAGGAAGCGGACGAAGTCGGCGTACTCGTCCCAGTCGCCCAGCCAGTCCGGGACGCCGCAGCGCGGAAAGAACTTCGTGAACACCTGCGTCCGGGTCGAGTGCAGGTACGTGTAGCGATCCTCAAGCCAGGGCGAGCTGCACGACGCCGCCAGGAGCTCGGGCAGGACGCTGCGGAGCGCGCTCGAGACGGCCACCGCCCGGGCGGCGCCCCGGATGCCGGTGTGAACGTGGATCCCGAACGTGTTGTTGCGCCACGCCACGTACCGAAGCGTCGACTCGACGAGGTGGTAGTGCTGGGTGTTTATGACCTCCTGGTCCTGCCAGCGGGCGAACGGGTGCGTGCCCGCGGCGGCGAGCGAGTAGCCCAGACCCTCGGCCGCCGCGACGACGTCGAGGCGCCGGCGCGCCATGGCATGGGCGGCCTCGGCGAACGTCTCGCAGCGCCCGGTGCGCACCTCCACCTCGGAGCGGATCAGCTCGCCGGCGACCATGCCCGCGAGCGTTCCGGCGCGGGTGGCCTCGTCGATCCGCTCGAAGCCCGCCGTCATGTCGAGCGTCGCGTGGTCGAGGATCGCGAACTCCTCCTCGACACCGACGGTGAAGTCGTCGGCCGCGTCGAACGACGCCCGCGCCGCCTCGAGCGCCTCGAGCGGGTCGGTGATCTTGGGCGACTCCCCCACGGCGGCGGACGATACCCGCAGTCGGCCCTTGGGAGGGATCAGGCAGCCTGAGGCAGGTCGCGCGTCGCCGCTGTCGGGAGCAGGACCGTGAAGGTCGACCCGTGCCCGAGCTCGCTCGAGACCGCGATCGCGCCGCCGTGCGCCTCGACGATGCCCTTCGAGATGGCAAGGCCGAGGCCGGTGCCCGGGATCGCCTGCTCGGTGGCGTTGCGCGCACGGAAGAACCGCTCGAACAGCCGTGCGAGGTCGTCCTCGGAGATGCCGATTCCGGAGTCCTCGATGATCAGCTCCGCCAGCCCCTCGGCCTCGGTGAGCCGGATCGAGATCCGGCCGCCGTCGGGCGTGAACTTGATCGCGTTGGCCAGGAGGTTGTCGACCACCTGGCCGAGGCGGTGGGTGTCGGCGGTGACCTGGACCGGCGCGCCGGGAAGCTGGAGGCCGATCTCGAGGCCGCGCTCGGTCAGCGCTGGACGCTCCGCCTGGACAGCGCTCGAGATGAGCTCGCTCAGGTCGAACGCCTCGAACCGCATGGCGAGCTTGCCGTTCTCGAGGCCCGAGAGCGTCAGCAGGTCGTCGATCAGCGTGAGCAGCCGGTGGGAGTTCGTGTCGATGATGTCCAGGAACTCGCTCTGGAGCTCGGTCAGGTCGCCGACCTCGCCTGACGACAGGATCTCGAGGTAGCCGAGGATCGACGCGAGCGGCGTGCGCAGCTCGTGCGACACGCTCGAGACGAAGTCTGACTTCACCTGGTCGGAAAGCCGGAGCGCCTCGACCTGGCGGGCGAGGCGCCCGTTGAGGTCTTCGAGCTGGGCCAGCACGTCGGCGCGTTCGATCGCGACCGCAGCCTCGGCGGCGAACAACCCGACGACGGCCGCCGCGCGGTCGGACAGGTGGACCAGGCCACGATCCCACGAGACGAGCAGGACGCCGACCGGCGTCCCGTCCTGAAGCACGGGCTGCCACAGCGCCGAGACCGCCCCCGTGGCGTCGACGACGCGGCGCGAGAGGCCCTGCTCGCCGGTCAGGTCGGCGACGAAGTAGGGCTCGCCGGTGACGAACACCCTCGCCGTCGCAGAGCTGGCCGCGTCGAGCGGCACGCGCATCGGGGCGGCGTCCGCACCGGCCACCGCCGTCGAGACCAGGTGCCCCGTTCCGTCCGGCTCCATGAGGACGGCGATCATCCCGTCGCACACCGCGAGCGCGCCTTCGCAGATCGCCTGGCGTGCGACCGTCGGGTCGGCGGTCCGCGGGAGGCGCCTGGCGACCTCCGAGACCGCAGTCAGGTCGGCGGCGTACTGGAACGCGAGGACGCCGACCTGCTCCTCGGCAAGCTTCCGGTCCGTGACGTCGTGGACGGCGACGACCTGGGCAGTCTGGCCCCTGTACGGAATCGTCCGGCCCGAGATCTCCATATGGCGCCCGTCGCCGCTCTTCGTGACGCCGACGATCTCGTAGCGCTCCTCGCTCTCGTGCTGGATGCGCTCGATCAGGCGATCGTGGTTCTCGGCCGCGATGATGTCGAACACGGTGAGCTCGAGCGCCTCGTCGGGCGCATATCCGAAGGTGGTCTCGAAGGCCTGGTTGACCTCGACGATCCGCCCGTCGACGTGGACGAACACCGCATCGAAGAGCGCGTCGGCGAGCAGGCCGAGGCGGGCGTCCTCGTGGGTCGGCGGAGCGGGCCGCGGATGGCGGCGTCCAGCGAGGCGCCGAAGGCCGAGTCGGAGGCTGGGGGCCACGTGGCACGAATCGGCATCGAAAGCCGCGTCCTTAAGGCTTTCGAGCGGGAAATCGCCGGCCCGTCAGGACAGGCTGGCGTCGATCAGGCGCTGCGCGATCCCGTCCCAGCTCCAGCGCTCGACGACGGCCGCGCGCGCGGCCCGGCCCATCTCGCGCCGGCGGGCATCCGGAAGGGCCAGCACGTCGGCCAGCCGCACCTCGAGATCCGCGACCGTGCCGTCGAACGTGAGGCCGTTCTCGCCCAGGCCGGCGGCCACCTCGGCCAGACCCGAGTGGTCGGCCACGATCGGGAGCACGCCGCACGCCGCCGCCTCGGCCGCGACCATCCCGAACGCCTCCGGGAGCACCGACGGCACGACCACCGCATCGGCGAGCGGCACCAGGAGATGGAGGTGCTCGTGGTCCATCGCGCCCGTGAAGATCACCCGCTCGGCGGGCATCGCCTCGAGCTCGGGGCGGGCGTCGCCGAACCCGACGACCACGAGCGTCACGTCAGGGTGGGCGGCCGCGAGCCGGCTCCACGCCTCGAGCAGCAGGTGCACGCCCTTCTGGCGCATGAGCTTCCCGAAGTAGAGGACGAACCGGCCCACACCTGCGAGCCGGTCGCCGGCGTCGGTGTCGGGAGCGCGCTCGCGAGGCCGGCCTGGGTGCGGCGCTGCGGCGCCGGCGCGCAGCAGCGCGACGAGCGCGGCGAGATCGCCGCCGCCGGGATGGAAGGCGTCGATGTCGACGCCGGGCGGGACGACGTGGATCCGGTCGTGGTGGCCCGTGCCCAGAAGCTCCTCGGTCACCTCGACGATATGGCCCGACCCGGCGAAGAGCGCGCGGGCTCCTTGCAGCGAGGCGGCGGCCATCTCAGCAAGCTCGGGCCGGCCGCGGATCGCATACTCGAGCTCGGAGCCGTGGATCTTGACGGCGTGGGGCGTGCCGCCCGCGCACGCCCGGGCGGCGACCGGGCCACCCATGAGCACGTGGTTCGCGAGCACGAGGTCGGCTCCGCCGGCGTGCGCCTCGGCCACCGCCCGCGCGTTCCGGTCGACGAACAGCTCGAGGTCGGCGGTCGTCATGTCGGCGACGTGGCGCGCCTCGATCCCCTCGTAGCGGTCGAGGACGAACACCGGCAGGAGCGGGCCGACGTCGGGCCGCACGACCTGCACGTTCGATCCGAGGGCGAACCGCTCCGGACGCGGCTCCTGGCAGACGACGACCACGTCGTGCCCCAGCCGCCCCCACGCCCGCGCCACGTGCTGCGTGTAGATGTTCGAGCCGGTGCCCTCGAGGAGGTAGCCGTGCCACAGAACGAGCCGCACGCCGGCGACCTCCCTACGAGTCGGTGACTACGTCAGGTGGAAATAGAGCGCGTGCAGGATCTCGACGACCGGGCTCGACCGGTGCACCGTGACGTCGGCGGGCGTGTCGATGAGGGCGTCGGAGTAGTTGAAGATGATCTTGACGCCCGCGCGCACGAGCCGGTCTGCGGCCTCCTGCGCCGCCTCCTCGGGGACCGCCAGCACGCCGACGATGACGTTGCGGTCGCGGATCGACCGCGGGAGCTCCGACATGTCCTGGATGCGGACGTCGCCGGACTCGGTGCCGACCTTGGCCGGATCGTTGTCGAACACGCCCGCAATATTGAAGCCGTGGTCCGCGAAGATGCTCGACTTCGAGATGGCCTGGCCGAGCGAGCCCGCGCCGATGAGGACGATGTTGTGCTGGCCGGACGTCCGCAGGATCTTGCGGATCTCGCCGATCAGGAAGTCGATGTTGTAGCCCACCCCGCGCTTGCCGAACTTGCCGAACCCGGACAGGTCGCGGCGGATCTGCGTGGCGTTGATGTTGGTGTACTCGCCGATCTCCTGCGAGGAGATCGAGTCCCGGCCCTGCTTCTTCGCCTGGGTCAGCACCTGCAGATAGCGCGAAAGCCGGGCGGCGACGCCGACGGTCAGGCGGTCCGAAGCCAACGAGGTCTCCTTCAGGGCGGGGGTTTGTAACACGTCACGATCAGTGTAGCTCCGCGGCTTTCCCTGCGGTGTCACACCGCCACGAGCGGCGGTTTTCAGACGGCGCTTGTGGCTGCCGCGACCCGGCGGCGGAGCTCGGCCGGATCGACGCGGTACTTGAACGCCTTGCGACCCGCGACGTAGACGACCGGAATCTGCTCGCGGTACTCGGCCTCCAGATCCGGATCGCCCGTGATGTCGACCTGGACGAGGTCGAACCCGAGCTCGCCCCGCGCGGCCTCGAGCACGTCGTGGGCCTCGTCGCACAGGTGGCAGCCGGCCGCCGTCATCATCCGCACCTCGACGCTCATGCGGCCGTCGCGTAGGCGTCGCGCGACAGGTAGTCCGGGAACGGGAGGGGCGTGATGAACCGGGCCGCCGACGCGATCATCGCAGCGTTGTCGGAGCACAGCTCCGGTGGCGCGAGGGCCAGCCGGACACCGAGCTCGCGGCAGCGGCGCGCGGCCGCCTCGCGCAGCACCGCGTTTCGGGCGACGCCGCCGACGACGGCCAGCGTGCCGGCGCCGGTCGCTTCGACCGCCTCGGCGGCCCGCTCGACCAGGGCGCGGACGATCGCCGCCTGATAGGAGGCGGCCAGGTCGGCGGGCGCGCC
>JBOHBE010000345.1:0-2017 GCA_050698235.1 Gaiellales bacterium | reverse complement strand
GGCGTCGCCTGGACGCGCGCGAACTCGCAGTCGAGCGAGCGGGCGATCGACTTCGCGAGCATCGTCTTGCCGACGCCCGGGAAGTCCTCGAGGATGACGTGGCCCTCGCAGAGGACGGCGATCACGCACCGCTCGATGAGCGACCGCGGCGCGTGGATGACACGGGCGACGTTCTGGATCACCCGGCCGGCGACATCCGCCGCAGCGGCGATGTCCTCCGGGAGGGGGGACTCTGGCTGGCGCTGGGCTTCCACCTGGCGGGTCCTCTCTGGTTGTGGTGGGTCGTCGTTCACGCCCGAGCGGGCTCGGCACCCGTACGGGTTGGTAGCGGAGCGGCGTCCCAGATCGCGGCTGCGCATGCGCGCTTGCTGCGACGGGAGACACCGGTCTCTCGATCTGACGTCACGAGCGTCAATTCGTTGTGGTCCGAGTCGAACCCGATATCCCGGCGGCTGATGTCGTTCATCACGATCATGTCTGCGCCTTTGCGTTCGAGCTTCTGCCGGGCGCGCGCAGCGCCCCCCTCTCCGTGCTCGGCTGCAAACCCGATCAACACCTGCGCGGGCCTGCGCGCCGCCCCCAGTCCCGCGAGGATATCGGTCGTCGGCTCGAGGGTCACGTGCCATACATCACCTGACTTGGTCCGCTTGCCCGCCTCGGTGTCGGCCGGGCGGTAGTCGGAGACCGCCGCGGCCATGACGATGACGTCGGCTCCGCCGGCCGCAGCGAGGGTGGCGCGCTCGAGCTCGGCGGCCGTCTCGACGTGGACCACGCGCATCGGCGCCGACGGGCGCGCCGTCGCCGCCGCGAGGATCAGGGTGACGTCCGCCCCGCGCCGGGCGGCCTCGTCGGCCACCGCCGCGCCCATCCGGCCGGACGACCGGTTGCCGATGTATCGGACCGCGTCGAGTGGCTCACGGGTGCCCCCGGCGGTGACGACCACGCGAAGGCCCGCCATCGACCGGCCGGCGGCCAGACGGGCGGTGATCGCGGCTGCGATCTCGTCAGGCTCGGCCATCCTCCCCGCTCCCAGCTCCCCCTCCGCGGTCTCGCCGGTGCCCGGGCCGATGAGCTCCACCCCACGCTCCTCGAGAAGCGCGACGTTCGCGCGGGTGGCCGCGTCCTCCCACATGCGCGGGTTCATCGCCGGTCCCGCGACGATCGGCCCTGTGTAGGCCAGGGTCGTGGCGGTGAGGACGTTGGCCGCCTCGCCGTGGGCGATCCGCGACATCGTCGTGGCGGAGAGCGGAGCGATGCAGAGGAGCTCGGCGACCTTCGAGGCGTCGAGGTGCGGGAAGACGTCGTCTCCTCCGTCGGTCAGAACCGGGCGCCGAGAGAGCGCGGCGAACGTCGTCGGGCCGACGAACCGGCGCGAGTCGGGGGTCTGGACGACCTGCACGTCGTGGCCGTCCTTCACGAGCAGGCGAACGAGCTCGCAGGTCTTGTACGCCGCGATGCCGCCGCACACCCCCACCAAGATCATGCTCGTAGTGTGGCAGATACGCGGGGGAACCCTGGGTTCCCCCGCAGGCCCCCTCCTTAAGGGTGGCGACCGTTTTGCCGCGCTCCGGCGAAGAGCGCGGTCTTCGCCGTCGCCACGACTCGTCAGGTGCGCAACATTGGGGTCTGACCCCGTTGTTGCACGGCACCCCCGTGGACGTGGCCGCCGCTATAGGGTGGCGTCGGGATGGCGAACGACGAGTGGGAGACGTGCTGGCACGTGTCGCCGAGCGTCAATCGCGAGTCGATCGAGCGGTATGGGCTCGACTGGCGGCGGATGGGTGCAGCGGGCGGGATCGCAGGCGGGGCGGGACCTCCGATGGGGCCGGAGTTCGAGGGCGTGTTCCTGTGCGAGTCGCTCGACTCGGTCGAGTTCTTTGTCGGTTTCGGGGGCCATCCGGCGGTCGACGTGTGGGAGGTCGACGTGCGAGGCCTGCCGGTCGAGTACCCCGAGGACAGCTGGCCGTTCGTCCGCGCCTCGATCGGGCGAGAGCGCCTGCGGCTGGTGCGTACGGAC
>JBOHBE010000344.1:0-2808 GCA_050698235.1 Gaiellales bacterium | reverse complement strand
GGCACCCGCTCCAGCTCCTCGGCCAGGAGCAGGTGCAGGCGCGCGCGCTCGCCGCGCGGGATCGATTCGTACGCCACGTCGCGGATCAGCGCGTGCTTGAAGCTGTGGCGGCCGCCGCCGCGGTGGTGGATCAGGTCGCGATCGACCAGGTTCCGCAGCCGGCCGGTCGGGCCGCGCCCGCCGCCGTTCAGGAGCGGCTCGAGCTGCTCGAGCGTGAAGCTCCGCCCGACCACAGCCGCCCGCTGGAGAAGCAGCTTGTCCTGTGGTTCGAGCAGGTCGAGCCGGGCCGCGATCACGCCCTGCACCGTCTCCGGCACTCGCTCGCTGCCGCCCTCACCGCTCATCGCCAGGATCTCCTCGAGGAAGAACGGGTTCCCGCCCGCGAGGTCGACGACGCTCGGCGGCGGGTCGGCGGTCGCCGCCAGCGCGGTCGCCAGCCTGCGCATCTCGCCCGGGTCGAGCGCCTCGAGCGTCACGGTCGTCTCGTTTCGCATGCCCGAGCCCCAGCCGGGGTGGTTCACGAAGAGCTCGGCGCGTGCCACGCACACCACCACGAGAGGCACGCGCACATCGCCCGCCACCACCGAGGCGATCAGCTCGAGCAGCGCCGGCTCGGCCCAGTGCGCATCCTCGATGACGAGCAGGGTGGGCTGGCGCGCGGCCATACGCAGGAGCAGGCCGCGCCAAGCGTCGCGGCCGCGGTCGCCGGGCTCGTCGCCGTCGAAGGACGGCTGCATCCGCGCTCCACCGACGAACCGCAGGAGCTCCGCGATCTGCTCGTCGCTGTCCTCGGGAAGGATCGCCTGGAGCTGGCCCATCACTCGGGCCTGCGTCTCCTCACGGCTCGCATCCGCGCGAACGGCCGCCGCCCGCAGGAGCAGATCCCGCAGCGGCGCGTACGGGCCGCTCTCGCCGTAGGGCAGGCAGCGGCCGACCCACACCGCGGGCGGGTCCTCCGACCGCCTCAGCTCGACGACCGCCTCCTCGACGAGCCGCGACTTCCCGATGCCGGCCTCGCCGATCAGCGTCAGGAGGTGAGCGCGCGAGTGCTCGACCGCCCGCTCGACGACCGACCGGATCAGCGTGAGCTCGACCTCGCGGCCGACGAACGGGCCGTACGGGCGCCGCCGGCGGCGGTACGCGCCCGCCGGGGCGAACCGCTCGACGGCGTACGCCGTCACCGGCCCCGTGCGGCCGCGAACGGCCAGCGACCGCGGCGCCACCATGCGCACCAGCGGCTCGACGGCGCGGAACGTCCGCTCGCCGACCAGCACCTCGCCGGGCTCGGCGGCCTGCTGGAGGCGGGCCGCCAGGTTGACCGCCTCGCCCGTCACGAGGAAGTCTCTGCCCGGCGTCGTCCCGGTCACGACGAGGCCCGTGTTGACGCCGATCCGCAGGACGAGCGGCACCGCCCGCCGCTCGGCGACGGCCGCCAGGCGAGAGCGCATGAGTAGGGCCGCCCGCACCGCCCGCTCGGCGTCGTCCTCATGTGCGACCGGCACGCCGAAGACCGCCATGACGGCGTCGCCGATGAACTTCTCGACGGTGCCGCCGTAGGCCTCCGCGCAGCGGGCGAGCGTGACGTAGACGTCGCCGAGGAGATCGCGCAGCACCTCGGCGTCCATCTGCAGGGCGAGCTCGGTGGAGCCCGCCAGGTCGGCGAAGACCACCGTGGCGAGCTTCCGCTCGGCCGCCTCACCGCCGCCCAGCGGACGGCCGCAGCTGGGGCAGAAACGGGCGCCCTCAGGTGCGACCGTGCCGCAGGCGGGGCAACGGGTTGTCAGGCGGAGACCCCCGCGGGCTTGGGCAGGTCCTCGATCGCCTTCAGCGCCCGCTCGATCTCGGCCTCCGGGAGCTCGAAGTCCTCCAGACGGCCGTGCAGGTACGCGTCGTAGGCGCCCATGTCGAAGTGGCCGTGGCCGGACAGATTGAAGATGATCACCTGCTCGGTCCCGGCCTCGTCGGCCCGGCGGGCGGCGTCGATCGCCCCCTTGATGGCGTGGGCGCTCTCGGGCGCCGGGATGATCGCCTCGCTCCGCGCGAACTCGATCGCCGCGGCGAAGACGTCGGACTGCCCGAACGCCTCGGCCCGCACCAGGCCGTCGATGACGAGCTGCGAGATGATCGGCGCCGCGCCGTGGTAGCGAAGGCCGCCCGCGTGGATCGCCGGAGGGACGAAGTCGTGCCCGAGCGTGTGCATGGGGACGAGCGGCGTCAGCCGCCCGGTGTCGCCGAAGTCGTAGGCGTAGGGGCCGCGGGTGAGCGTCGGGCAGGCCGCGGGCTCGCAGGCGACGATGTCGATCTCGGCCCCCGCGATCTTGTCGCGCACGAACGGCAGCGCGAGGCCGCCGAAGTTCGACCCGCCGCCGACGCAGCCGATGACGACATCCACGCCCTTCTCGCCGGCGAGCGCGAGCTGGCGCTCGGCCTCCTGGCCGATCACCGTCTGGTGCAGGAGCACGTGGTTCAGGACGGAGCCCAGCGAGTAGCTCGTGTCGTCGCGCCCGGCGGCGTCCTCGACCGCCTCCGAGATCGCGATCCCGAGGCTGCCCGGCGAGTCGGCGTCCTGCTCGAGGACGGTCCGGCCCGCGTTGGTGTCAGGAGACGGGCTGGGGACGACGCTCGCACCCCACGTCTCCATCATCACCCGCCGGTACGGCTTCTGGTCATAACTCACGCGCACCATGTAGACCTTGCACTCGAGCCCGAAGACCTGCGACGCGAGCGCGAGGGCGCTCCCCCACTGGCCCGCGCCGGTCTCGGTCGCGAGCCGCTTGCGGCCGGCTTTGGCCGAGTAGTACGCCTGGG
>JBOHBE010000343.1:0-6102 GCA_050698235.1 Gaiellales bacterium | reverse complement strand
AGGCGCTGGGCGTCAAGGAGGCGGTCAGCTTCGACGTCTCGGCGGCGTGCAGCGGATTTCTCTACGCGCTGGAGACCGCACGGATGTTTTTGGACGGAGGCCCCTACAAGACGGCGCTCGTCATCGGAGCCGAAAAACTTTCGGCCATCACCAATTGGAAGGACCGCTCGACCTGCGTCCTCTTCGGCGACGGCGCGGGGGCGGTTGTGCTCGCCCGCAACGGCTCGACGACCGGGATCCTCGGGTTCGAGCTGGGCTCCGACGGATCGGGAGCCGAGCTGCTCGAGGTCGCTGCCGCCGGGCACAGCACCGATCCCGCGGCGACGCCGTACGTGCACATGGACGGCGCGCAGGTCTACAAGTTCGCGACGACGGTGTCGGTCGAATCCGCGACGCGCGCCCTCACGGCGGCCGGCCTCACCGTCGCCGACGTCGACGTCTTCGTTCCGCACCAGGCCAACCGCCGCATCATCGACCACGCTGCGCGGCGGCTTGGGCTCTCCGAGGACCGGGTCGTCACGAACGTCGACAGGTACGGCAACACGTCGGCGGCGTCGATCCCGATCTGCCTCGACGAGGCCCATCGGGACGGCCGCATCAAGGCCGGCGACATCGTCCTCATGACGGGCTTCGGCGGCGGGCTCTCGTGGGGTTCGTGCGTGATGGAATGGACACTCCCTCCGAAGGAGACGAGATGAACAAGGTCGCGTTCTGCTTCCCCGGACAGGGCAGCCAGCGCGTGGGCATGGGTAGGGAGATGGCTCGGGCGTTCCCCGAGGCCGCAGAGGTGTTCGACCAGGCCTCGTCGGAAGTCGACTTCGACCTGCGCAAGGTGTGCTTCGACGGGCCGATCGAGAGGCTCTCCGAGACGGACATCACCCAGCCCGCCCTCGTGACCGCGTCGCTGGCGGCGTTTCGCGCCGTCCAGGGCCGGCTCGGCGTCGAGCCGGATGTCGTCATCGGCCACAGCGTCGGCGAGTACGCCGCGATCGCCGCGGCAGAGTCGGTCGACGTCGGGCTGGTGACCCGGCTCGTGCGCGAGCGGGGCATCGCCATGGCCGCGTCGCGGGCCAAGGGGGTCATGGCCGCCGTGCTCGGCCTGGCCGACGAGGAGGTCGAGCGGCTGTGCGCCGAGACCGACGACGTGTGGCCGGCCAACTACAACTGCCCGGGGCAGGTCGTCATCTCGGGCCGTGAGGGTGGCGTCGACGCCGTCGGCGAGAAGGCGCGCGATCTGGGCGCGAAGGTTATCCGGCTGCGTGTCTCGGGTGCGTTTCACAGCCCGCTCGTCGAGGATGCGGCACAGCGCCTCGAGCCGGTCATCCGCGGCGCCCACTTCGGCGAGCTGAAGACGCGGCTCATGTCGACGGTGTCGAGCAAGCTCGAGACGGTGGACCGGATTCCGGGCCTCCTCGTCGAGCAGGTGACGGCCCCCGTGCGGTTCACGCAGGCCGTGCAGGGCCTCCTGTCGGACGGAGTGCGCACGTTCGTCGAGATCGGCCCGGGCGGGGTTCTGGGCGGGCTCGTGAAGCGGATCGACCGGTCGGTCACGGCGGTCTCCATCGGGACGCCCGAGGAGCTCTCCGCGGCGGAGGCAAGCCTTGCCGGATCGTGATCTCGAGGGGAAGGTGGCGCTCGTCACCGGGGGGTCCCGGGGCATCGGCGCGGCGGTGTGCGCCGAGCTGGCGCGCGCCGGGGCCGAGGTCGTCGTGAACTACGCGGCGAACGCCGAGGCGGCCGAGAGCGTCAGGGCTGCGATCGGCGACCACGCCCATGCCATCCGCGGCGACATCTCGACCGTCGAGGGCGCCACGGGGCTGGTCGATCAGGTCGAGGCGGACATCGGGCCGATCGGCATCCTCGTGAACAACGCCGGGATCACACGCGACAACCTCATCATGAAGCTCGACGAGAGCGACTGGCGCGATGTCATCGACACGAACCTGAGCGGGACATTCTTCACCTGCCGTGCGGTCGCCCGGCCGATGCTGAAGCGGCGGGGCGGGGCGATCGTGAACATGTCGTCCGTCGTCGGCGTCCACGGAAATGCCGGCCAGACGAACTACGCCGCGTCGAAGGCGGGCCTGATCGGGCTCACGAAGTCGCTGGCCAAGGAGCTCGGCAGCCGAGGCATCCGCGTGAACGCGGTGGCGCCGGGGTACATCTCGACCGAGCTCACCGACGCGCTTCCCGAGCCGGCTCGCGAGGCGATCCTGCGGACGACCCCGCTGGGGCGGCTGGGCACGCCGGACGATGTGGCCCGCGCGGTGCGGTTTCTCGTCTCGGACGATGCCGCATTCGTGACCGGGCATGTACTTGCGGTCGACGGAGGACTTGGCACATGAGCACTGCGAACGGACGTCGCCGGGTGGTCATCACCGGCCTCGGTGGCATCACCCCGTGCGGGAACACCATCGACGAGACCTGGGAGAGCATCCGCGCCGGGCGGTCGGGGGTCTCGCGCATCGAGCGGATCGACGTGCCCTCGGGCACGCCGGACATCGCCGGCCAGGTGAAGGACTTCGACCCGCTCGAGTACATGGACCGGAAGTCCGCCCGCAAGACCGACCGGTTCGCGCAGCTCGCGGTGGCCGCGGCGACGCAGGCCGTCCGCGACGCCGACCTCGACATCGCGGCCGACGCCGCCCGGATCGGCTGCTCGATCGGCACCGGCATCGGCGGCCTCATCACCCAGGAGGTGGCCTACGCGAAGCTCTTCGAGGCGGGGCCCGACCGCCTGAACCCGTTCTGGGTGACGGCGCTGATCTCGAACATGGGCGCGGCCGAGACCTCGATGGCGCTCGGCACCCGCGGCCCCCTCACCACAGAGACGACAGCCTGCGCCGCGTCGGGCATGTCGCTCGGGAACGCGACGATGTACATCCGAGCAGGGATGGCCGACGCCATGCTGGCGGGCGGCGTCGAGTCGCCGATCACGCTCCTTGCCCTGGGCGGGTTCGGGACGATGCGCGCGCTGTCGCGCCGTCTGGACGACCCCGAGGGCGCGAGCCGGCCGTTCGACAGCGGCCGCGACGGCTTCATCCTGTCGGAGGGCTCGACGGTGCTCGTGCTTGAGGAGCTCGAGCGTGCGAAGGGGCGGGGCGCCCGGATCTATGGCGAGGTGCTCGGATACGGGATGTCGTCCGACGCTCACCACGTGACCGAGCCCGATCCCGTCGGCACGAATCCGGCCCGCGCGGTCACCATGGCGATGGAGGACGCCGGGGTGACCCCGGAGGATGTCGGCTACGTGAACGCCCACGGTACGTCGACGCCGGCCGGCGACTCGGCCGAGACGCGGGCGCTCAAGCTCGCGCTCGGCGAGGAGCGCGCGCGAGCAATCCCCATCTCGTCGACCAAGAGCGAGACCGGGCACCTGCTCGGTGCGACCGGAGCGGTCGAGGCCGCGGTCACGGTGCTCGCGATGCGCGACGGCTTCCTCCCGCCCACGATCAACCTGACCGACCCCGACCCCGAGTGCGACCTCGACTACATCCCGAACGTCGGTCGCGAGGCGGACGTGCGCGTGGCGATCTCGAATTCCTTCGGGTTCGGCGGCCACAACGCGGTCCTCGTGCTCGGCCGCTGGGATGAGGACTCCGCGTAGTGGCCGAGAACAACATCAGCGTCGACGTCTCGAGGTCGGACGGGGGCGGGCCGCCGGAGCCCGCGCCGCGGACGCGCAACACCTGCCCCGACTGCAACTCGCACTACCGCGAGGACGAGATGGTCGCGAACCTGCGGGTCTGCACGAACTGCGGGCACCACTTCCCGGTGTCGTCGCGCGAGCGGATCGTGCAGATCGCCGATGAGGGCAGCTTCACCGAGATCGCCCGCGGCCTGTACTCGGACGACCCGCTCGAGTTCGTCGACTCGAAGCCCTACCCGGACCGGCTGCGCGCGGCCGAGCGGTCGACAGGCCTTCGCGATGCGGCCATCGTCGGCTCGTGCACGATCGGCGACACGCCGACGGCCATCATGGTCATGGACTTCGCGTTCCTCGGCGGCAGCATGGGATCGGTGGTGGGCGAGAAGTTCGCCCGAGCGGCCGACCTCGCGATCGAGATGGGCATGCCGATGGTCTCGATCTCGGCGTCGGGCGGCGCACGGATGCAGGAGGGCGTGCTGGCGCTCATGCAGATGGGGAAGACGGTCGCGTCGGTCGACGAGCTGCGCGAGGCCGGGAGGCCCTTCGTCTCGGTGCTCGTCCACCCGACGACGGGCGGCGTGGCGGCCAGCTTCGCCGCACTCGGCGACGTCATCATCGCCGAGCCGGGCGCGCTGCTCTCGTTCTCCGGGCCACGAGTTGTCAAGCAGACGACCGGCGAGAGCCTTCCCGAGGACTTCGGCCTAGCCGAGTCGAACTTCCGGCACGGTCACGTCGACCTGATCGTCCCCCGCCCGGAGCTGCGCGATGCCGTCGCCCGGACGCTGGCGCTCCTCACCGGCGGCCAGCCGTACCGGCCGCCCGTGCTCGTGGGCGACCTCGACCCGGTCGGAGCGCTCGGCCGCGCGGTCACGGGGATGCGGCGGCGCATCTCCGACATGAACCCCTTCCGGAACGGCACGCCCGATGGCGACGACTGAGCGGTTCGCGTTCCTGCGCAGGCGCGGCGAGGGCGACGCCTGGCACGCCGTCCAGCTCGCGCGGCACCAAGACCGCCCGTACACCCTCGACTACCTCGCCCGGATCTGCGACGACTTCCTCGAGCTGCACGGCGACCGGGCCGAGGCGGACGACGCAGCCGTCGTCGCCGGCATCGGCTCGTTTCGCGGTCAGACCGTGGCGTTCGTCGGCCATCAGAAGGGCCGCGACCTGAAGCAGCGAACCCACCGCAACTTCGGGATGCCGAGCCCGGAGGGCTACCGGAAGGCCATGCGCGTGTTCGCGATCGCCGCCCGTCTGCGCTTCCCGGTCGTGACGCTGATCGACACGCCTGGCGCGGCTCCGGGCGTCGGCGCCGAGCAGCGGGGTCAGTCCGGCGCCATCGCGCGGTCGCAGCTCACGCTCATGGGGCTTCGCGTCCCGGTCGTGGCCTGCGTCATCGGCGAGGGCTCATCCGGCGGCGCGCTGGCGTTCGGCATCGCCGACCGGGTGCTGATGCAGCAGAACGCCATCTACACGGTCATCTCGCCCGAGGGGTGCGCGGCGATCCTCTGGAAGGACGCCGGCGAGGCGCGACGGGCGGCGACCGCCCTGCGTCCCACGGCCGACGCGTGCCTGGCGCTGGGTGTCGTCGACGCGATCGTGCCCGAGCCGTCGGGCGGCGCGCACAGGGATCATGCGAAGGCGGCGGAGATACTCGGTGATGCGATTCAGGTCGAGCTCGACGTCCTGAGCTCGATCCCGGCGCAGCAGCGGCGGGCCGCCCGGCGGGCCAAGTTCCGCGACATGGGCGCCTACGCGGAGTAGCCGAACCGCGGCCGGTAGGCTCCCCTCCCGTGAATCGCGGCCTCAACCGCTTCGAGCAGGCGTCGGTCGCGGCCGCCGCGATCCTCACGGTCGTCGCGGGCGGCGTCGACCTCGCCGGCGCCCCGAACACCGCCATCTTCGTGCTCTCCGGGCTGGCGCTGGTGTCGCTGGCGTGGATCGTCGGTGTCGCGACCGAGCAGCTGGCCGAGAGCTCCGGGCCGAAGGTCGGCGGCGTCCTGAACGCGACGTTCGGGAACGCGGCCGAGCTGATCATCACGATCTTCGCGATCCGCGCCGGGCAGCTCGACGTCGCGACGGCGTCCATCACGGGCTCGATCCTGGGCAACACGCTGCTCGTCCTGGGTGCGTCGTTCCTCATTGGGGGCCTCAAGAACGGCATCCAGACCTTCGACCAGCGCATCGCGGGTATGAACGCCTCGATGCTGGCGCTCGCCGTCATCGGGCTGGGGTTGCCGACGGCGTTCGCAGCTGCGCGGGGCACCGGGCCGGACACGCAGACGATCTCCGACTTCACCGCCGTCATCCTGCTCGGCCTCTACCTTCTGAGCCTCGTGTACTACTTCCGCACGGGCACCGGCGCCACATCCCATCCTCAGGTGCCGCACCTGACGGCGCGGCTCGCCATGGTGCTGCTCCTGGCGTCGACCGGTGCGGTCGCCCTGATCTCG
>JBOHBE010000342.1:0-11355 GCA_050698235.1 Gaiellales bacterium | reverse complement strand
GTGGCAGGCAGTGCGAGCCCGATGAATGCCGCCCCGGCGAGCATCGCCGTGCGGACGGACCGACTCCTCGACATATTCCCCCCAGATCCCCTCGGTGTGACGTGCGTCACGAGTATGTCAGATCGTGCCAGACCTATAGGGGCGGGAGCGGCTCCTCGCCCGACTCGCCGCCAAAGCGCGGGAGGTCGTCGTGGATCGGCCCCCATGCGGGGGCACGATCGGCGTAGTAGTGGCGGGTGGCGGGCTGGTCGAGCGGATCGAGCAGGTTTGCGACGGCGATCGTGGTCCCGGGCCATCGGGGGGACGCGTAGATGAACGTGCTGCCGCACACGCGGCAGAAGCCCCTCGTGGACCCGCCGGCGTCGACGTAGCGCGTCAGCTCGTCCTCGCCGCCGACGACACGGAACCGCTCATCCGGGAAGATCGCGAAGGTGAGGAACGCGGCGCCCTGGGCCCGGCGGCAATTGTCGCAGTGGCAGTGCCCGACCTCATCGGCCGGGAGGTCGGCCTCGAACCTGACGGCGCCGCAGTAGCAGGCGCCTCGCACGGTCTTCGTCATCGCGGGGCCATCGTATCCCGGTGCAGCCGGGCCGCCGCCGGGATAGGTTTGCTCGACGATGACGGTCGAGCTCGAGACCACCGGCCCCGGCGCCGTCGACCCGCGCGCGGACCAGCACATGGTGCCGATGCGGGACGGCGTGTCGCTCGCGATCGACGTCTACCTGCCCGACGCGGCCGGACAGTGCCCCGCGGTGCTCGTCCGCCTGCCGTACGACAAGAACGGCCGCTACTGCTGGATGCCGCAGATCGCCCGCCACTTCACCGACCGGGGATACGTCTTCCTCGTCCAGGACGTGCGCGGGAAGTTCCGGTCGGGCGGCGAAGTGAAGGCGTTCGTCCACGAGCTCGACGACGGCTACGACACGCTCGAGTGGGTCACGCAGCAGGCGTGGTCGAACGGGGCCGTGGGTATGTGGGGCGACTCGTACTACGGCTTCACCCAGTGGGCCGCCGTCGCCTCGGGGCATCCGGCGCTGCGGGCCATCGTGCCGCGCGTCACGGTGGCCGACCTCTTCGAGTGGCTTCAAGGCGTGACGCCGCTCTACGGCGCCCACTACCTGGCGCAATACTGGTCGGACGGGCTTTCGCACCACTGGACACCCGACTGGTCGCGGCGGCCGCTGTGCCAGCTCTTCGACGACGCCTTCGAGGCGATCGGGTGTCGGTCGATCGCGTTCGACCGCCTGCTGGCCGAGGCCCGCGGCCAGGCGGGCGTCGACCTGTACGCCGCCGGCCACCCGTTCGACCGGCTGCGGATCCCAACACTTCACGGCGTTGGCTGGTTCGACAACATCACCCCGCCGCACATGCTGGACTACGAGCGGCTCATGGCCGACCCGGCGACGGCGCCGTACCAGTACCTCCACGCCGGGTCGACCGACCACGAGAACTTCCGGTTCGAGGACGTCCCCGTGAGCGACGCGAACAACCACGCGATCGAAGACGACGCGCTCGACCGGATGCTGCCCCGCTACCTGGAGCCGGCGCTCGACTTCTTGGACGCCTTCCTGGCGGGCCGCACCGACCCGGCGTCGCTGCCGCGCGTCCACTGGCATCTCGGAAACGACGGCTGGCGCGAGTCGCCGTCGTGGCCGCCGCCCGGCGCACGCGAGGCCCGTCTGCACCTCACGGCCGGCGGCGGACTCGAGGCCGAGCCGGGCCCGCCAGGCGGGGCGGCCTGGGCGCACGACCCGCAGGACCTCGTCCCGTCGACCATCGTCGACCCGTTCTCGTTCCTGCTCGAGTACCCGGACGAGGGCAAGGTCGCGGCCAGGCCCGACGTGGTCGTCTTCACCGGCGAGCCGCTGTCCGCGCCGCTCACGCTCACCGGCCGCGTCGTCGCCCACCTCTGGGTCGGGAGCGACGGCCCGTCGATGTGCGTCCACGTGAAGCTCGTCGACGTTGCCCCCGACGGCGCGTCGCACATCCTGCTCTACGGCCAGGAGGTGGTCGATCGTCCCGGCGAGGGCACGGCGGTCGACGTGTACCTGGGGCACACCGGGCACCGCGTCCCGCCCGGCCACCGCCTCCGGCTCCAGGTCGCGTCGAGCGACTACCCGCTCTACGTCCCCCACCCCGGGACGTCGCAGAGCCCCTGGTTCGCGGTCGAGACGGCGGTCAACCACCAGCGCGTCCTCCTGGGTGGATCGACGCCGTCGCACGTGAGCCTCATCGTGCTCGACGGGTAGGGGGCCCTCAGCCGTCCCCGCGGACGCCGGCGTCGAGCCGCGAAAGAAGCTCGAACAGGGTCGCGGCCTCGTCGTCGGAGAGCGCCGCGAACCACCCCGCGACCGTGCGCTGATCCTCGCCCGAGCGGCCGCGCCAGTACTCGCGACTCTTCTCGGTCACGACCAGCCGGCGAGCGCGGGCGTCGTCCGCGTCGGGAACGACGCAGGAAGCCCTTGCGCTCGAGCGCTCGCGCGACCTGCTTCACGTTCTGGCGGGTCGTGCCCAGGGCGGCCGCGGCCCCGGAGAGCGACGGGCCGGACAGCGCCTCGGCCACGCTGATCAAGGTGGCCTGCTGCGTCGTCAGGTCGTCGGCGCGGAGCAGGTCGTCCATCATCGTCCGCAGCGTCTGTCCAACCACGAGGATCAGGCGAAACGTCCGCACCCGCGTCGCGTCGCCCTCTCCGAGCGCTGCGGCCTCGGCCTCCCCCAGCCCCATCGACCGGCGCCCGTCGCTTGCCGAGCGCGGAGCCGAGGTCGCTATCGCGACGCACGGAGGCCCGTTCCTGACCGTGCTCGACGCAGCAGGCGTCGCCTACGACCTGATCGGTGACGGCGTCTCCGACGAGCGGGCGGCGCGGTTCGTCCGCAGCGTCCCGGGCGTCGGGCCGCCCGGCCAGAGCATGTGGTCGGACGACGAGCTCCTGGCATGGAGTGCCGCCGAGGCCGACCACTTCGGCCGCCGCGGCGTGTCGGTCGTGGTGACGGGCTGGACGCTTCCGGCGCTCCTCTGACGCGGGTCGCCGGGATCCCGCTCGTCACCGAGCACGCCGGGTCGTGGGTGCCGCCGGTGTTCGAGCACGGCCTCCTCCCCGGGCCGCTCATCCCGGTCGGCATCCCGTTCGAGCGCTGGCTCCCGCGGCCCATCGTGCGCCGGATGTTCAACTCGGGGTGGCCAACTTCTCGGCGTACACGGACGGGTTCAACCGCGCCGCGGCCCAGCTGGACGTCGCCGGCCTCCCGAGCTTCGCGTCGCTCCTGCTCGGCGACCTCACGCTCGTGACCGACGTCCCGTCGCTGCTCGGCGTCGCGGCGCCCGACATGGAGGCGTGGCGCCCCAACGACCGGTACCGGCCCGAGACGCGCCTCCGCTACGCCGGCCCGATCTACGCCCGCATCCCCATACCACTGCCCGAGGGCGTCGAGCGGTTCCTCGATGGGCCGGGGCCGACCGCGTACGTCGCGATCACGTCGACGGGGCCGGAGGTCGTGCGCGCGGCGGTCGAGGCCGTTCGCGCTCACGGCGTCCGGGTCGTCGTCGCCGGGACCGTCCACGACCTGGCCGACCTCGAGGACCCCCTGACGCTCGTCGAGCCGATCCTTCCGAGCCATCTGGTGATGCCACGCGTCGATGTCGCCGTGATCGCCGGCGGCCAGGGCAGCGTCCAGACCGCGCTCGCATGCGGCACGCCGTTCGTCGGCATCCCCCTCCAGCCCGAGCAGCATCTGAACGTCCACCTGGCCCAGCGCGCGGGCGCGGCACGGATGGTCGCGCCCGCCGCGGTCGACGCCCCCGCGGCGGCGGCCGAGGCGATCCTCGAGCTCGCCGCGGCGTAGGATCCCGGCCCGCGACGACGCCCCGGGAGGACGCATGCGCTACATGGTGGTCGAGAGGTTCACGCAGGGGCCAGGCCCGGTCTACGAGCGCTTCGCCGAGCGAGGCCGGATGGCTCCGCCGGGGCTGGAGTTCGTCGAGAGCTGGGTCGACGAGAGCCTCGACCGGTGCTTCCAGGTGATGGAGACCGACGATCCCGGGTTGTTCGACACGTGGACGGCCGCGTGGTCGGACCTGACGACGTTCGAGATCGTCCCGGTCGTCACGTCCGCCGAGGCCGCGCTGAGAGCCGCACAGTCCTAAAGCAGGCGCCGACGCCTACCGATCACAAGGTGTGTGAGGTGGCGGCCCCGACCTCTGGCTGTCTGCGCCCTTGCTGCGATCGCGCTGGGGGCGTGCGCCTGCACGGGCGGAGGCTCTTCGGAGGGTCGGCCGGCGACGGTCGTGCGCGTCACCGAGCGCGACTTCACGATCCGCCTCCCGCACCGGATCGCCGCAGGCGAGGTGCGCTTCGTCGTCGACAACCACGGCCCGGACATGCACGAGCTGATCGTGGTGCGGACGCCCGACGCCCACTTACCTCTGCGGTCTGACGGCGCCACGGTCAACGAGGAGGACCTCGACCCGGTCACGGTCGGCGTCCTCGAGCCCGGAGCGCCCCGAAGCGTCCGCGCGATCGACCTCAATCTCCGGCCCGGGCACTACGAGGTCTTCTGCAACATGGCCGGGCACTACCTGGCGGGCATGTCGACGACCTTCACCGTGGCGTGAGCATGCGACGACGCCGGGCGTTCTCACCGTTCGCGGGCTCCGGCCGCCGGCCGATGGCGGCGATCCTGGCCACGTTCGCGCTCTCGTCGGCGATCGTCGTCGGCCTCTCCATCTGGGCCACCTCGCGATCGCAGCATCGCGCAGCGGTGCTCGAGATCGCCGCCCGCCAGCGGACGCTCTCGCAGCGCTACGTGAAGGAGGTGCTGCTCGTCCGCGCGGGCGCACAGGCTGACCCGGCGGGGACGGCCGACGTCCTGCGCGAGAGCGCCCAGGTGCTCCTCGACGGCGGGCTCGCACCTCCGGTGAACGGGGACGACGACGACACGATGGTCTCCGGGGCGTCCGACCCGACCGTGCGCGGTGAGCTCGAGCAGGAACGGCGGCTCGTCCGCGACATGACCGCGACCGGGAGCGCCATTCTCGCCGGGCAGCCGGTCACAGTCGGGCAGACGGCCCACGAGCACATCCGCACGACCGACCCCATCGAGCGCCTGCGGATCCTCTCCGACCTGACCTCGAACGTGTCGCTGAACGCGGCGCGGACGATCGCCGCGAACGCAGACCACAGCCTGAGCGGGCTGATCGTCATCCAGATCGGCCTCGGCGTCGCCGGGCTGTCGGTCTCGCTCCTTCTCGCGCTCGCGCTCGTCGCGGCCACCCGCCGCCGCACCGCCCATTTCCGGAGCATCGTCTCGGCCTCGACCGATCTCGTGCTCGTCTTCGACGAGGACGGGTGCCGCTACGTGAGCGGCTCGGTCACCGCGATGGTCGGCGTGGATGCTGATGCGATGCTGGGCGATGAGTACGCGCGCTTCGTCCATCCCGACGATCTTCCGGCGGTGCGCATGGCCCGTGCCCGTGCCCGGCCCTCGCAGCTGGTGTTCCGGATGGCCAACCAGTTCGAGGAGTGGCGCCATCTCGAGGCCCACATCACGGATCTCCGCGCCGACCGGCACGTTCGCGGAGTGGTGATGAACGCCCGCGACGTGACCGAGCGGGTGCGGCTCGAGGAGGAGCTGACGCATCAGGCCTACCACGACGGCCTCACCGGGGTGGCGAACCGGGCACTCTTCCGCGACCGGCTCGACCAGGCGATCGCGCACTCGACGCGGACGCGCGCGACGTTCAGCGTTCTCATCGTCGACCTCGACGGCTTCAAGGGGGTGAACGACAGCCTGGGACACGATGCCGGCGACGAGCTCTTGACCGCCGTCGCGCGCCGGTTCGAAGAGGCCCTCCGCCCGGGCGACACGATCGCTCGCTTCGGCGGCGACGAGTTCGGCCTCCTGCTCGACGGCGCAGACGAGGAGCAGGCGACGGCGGTCGGGCGCCGCCTGCTCGAGCACATCTCGCGGCCGCTCGAGGTGGCCGGCCACCAGCTCGCACTCGGCGGGAGCATCGGCGTCGCGGTCTACCCCAGGGACGGCGATCGCGCTGAGGATCTCGTCCGGCGGGCGGACGTCGCCATGTACGCAGCCAAGGAGGCCGGCCGCGGCCGGGTCGAGGCGTTCCGGCACGAGTTCGCCCGGGAGCTCGGCGAGTCGCTCGGCCTCGAGCACGAGCTTCGCCTTGGAATCCAGCGCAGCGAGTTCCACGTCCACTATCAGCCCGAGATCGACCTGACTTCGGGCGAGATCGTCGGCGTCGAGGCGCTCCTGCGCTGGACATCACCGTCCCGAGGCATGGTGCCTCCTTCGCACTTCATCCCGATCGCCGAAGCCACCGGCCTCATCCTGCCCCTCGGGGAATACGTGCTGCGGGAATCGTGCCGGCAGACGGTCGACTGGCAGCGGCGAGGCCTGCTCCCGCCGAGGTTCGTGATGTGGGTCAACGTCTCGGCCCGGCAGCTTGCCGGCAGCGGGTTCGCCGCGCTCGTCCGCGAGGTGCTCGAGTCATCGGGCCTGGCGCCCGACCGTCTCGGACTCGAGGTGACCGAGACGGCGATCGTCGCCAAGGGAGCCGCCAGCGAGCACGCACGAGCGGAGCTCCAGCGGCTACACGATTGGGGCATCCAGCTCGCCGTCGACGACTTCGGGACCGGGTTCTCGTCGCTCGGCCAGCTGCGCCATTTCCCGGTGGACGTCATCAAGGTCGACCGGACATTCGTCCAGGGGGTCGGCAGCGACGCCAAGGATGCCGCGATCACGGCCAACGTCGTCAGCCTTGCCCACGCGCTCGGACTGATCGCAATCGCCGAGGGCATCGAGTCCGACGAGCAGCTGCTGTCGATGCGGAAGCTCGGATGCGACCTCGCACAGGGCTACGCGTTCGCCCACCCCGCACCGGCCGCCGAGATCGAAGGCCTGCTGGCCGGCGGCCAGCCGCTGACCAAGGCCGCCTGAGCGGTACCGTCCGCGGCGTGGAGATCCGCGCCCTCGATCCGCTCGACGCGCCGGCGTGCGATGCGATCGTCGCGTCGCTCCCGTATCACTTCGGCGACGAGCAGGGCCGCGAGATGTGCGCGGCGGCCGTTCGCGAGCAGGCGGGGCTCGTCGCCGTGGCGGACGGCACGCCGGTCGCGTTCGTCACCTGGCGACCCTGGTACGCCGCGGCAATCGAGGTCACATGGATGGCCGTGCACGCGCGCGAGCGACGGCGGGGGATCGGCCGGATGCTCGTCGACGCGTTCCTCGCCAGTCTCGGGCCGGACGTGCGCTACGCGGTCGTCACGACGCTGTCGGAGGCGACCCCCGAGCCCGGCGTCGAGGACGGCTACGCGGGTACGCGCGAGTTCTGGCAGCGCTGCGGCTTCGAGCCCGTGTGGGAGCCCGTCGGCTGGTGGAACGAGGTGAACCAGGCGGTCGTGATGATCCGGCCCTTAAACGGGTGAGCCCGCCCTCCGTCGCCGGAGAGCGGGCTCAGCGTGAGGTCGGTCAGAGCGGGAACCGCGCCAGGCCGACGTGGGGAACGCCGTTGATGGCGTCGATCAGGCCGCCGACGTAGAGCTTCGTACCCGTCGACAGCATGCACCAGGCCCCCGTGTAGTTGGAGCCGAAGGGCGTGATCGCCGGGAACCAGTCGCAGTAGGCAGCTCCGTTCACCGGGTTGACCGAATAGAGCCCGTGCAGGGGCTGCCCGCAGATCGTCTGCTGGAGCACCGCCGTTCCCATGTGGCCCCCGATGAAGAGGCGCGTGCCGTCGTTCGACATCGCGAGGCTCTCGTCGTTGCCGACCGTGTTGAAGCGCCAGACCTGGCTTCCGATCGTGCCGTTGTCGAGTCGGAAAGCGGCCGCGTAGTTCGGCCCCTTGCCGAAGCCGGCGTAGAGCCGGTTGCCGACGGGAAGGACGGCCCAGGCCGTCTGCGGCCCTGCGATGACGCCGGCCGGGATGGCCCACGCGTCGAGCGCCCCGGTCGTCGTGTCGACTCTGGCGACCGACTGCCGGGAGACGGCGTTCATCTGCGTGAAGATGCCGCCGATGAACATCGTCGTTCCGTCAGACGCCAACGCGAACGATCGGACGGTGTTGTTGGCCGACGGGTTCCACGTCGGGTCGATCGCGCCCGTCGTCGGATTGAGCGCGACGAGGTGGTTGTGCGTCACCCCGTCCACCGTCACGAACGCCCCGCCGACGTAGACGAGGCTCGGCCCGACGTTGATCACATGGACAGCCGTTGCGAACTTGTGCTGGAACCCTGCGATCAGGGAACCGTCGGTGGTCGAGACCACGGCGAAGTTCTTGGCCGTGACGCCGTCGACGGCGTTGAACGTTCCACCGATGTAGAGCATCGACCCGTCGGCCGAGACCGCAAGTGCCCGGACCGTGCCGGCCTTGCCGTCCTGGGTGACCTTCGGCCCCCAGCCAGCGAGGCCGTCGCCGGTTGTGGCGTCGTACCGGCCGAGGCTCTTGACCTTGATCTTGGTCGCCCCGTCGGGTGAGACCATCTGAGCGAACTTGCCGCCCACGTACAGCGTGTTACCGCTCTTCGCGAGCGCGAAGACCTTCCCGTTGGTCATCCATGTCGTGTCGGCAGTCGCGCTCAGTGCGAACGCCGGTGACGCGGTCGCTGCGATCGCGCCCACCGTGGCCAGAACGACCAATGCCAGTCGCTTGACGGACATTCCGCGATTCCCCCTCCTGTGTCGTCCCACACGCCGGCACCCAGCCGGCCCCTGCCGATCGCTTCCAGGCGGAAACGCTTGGCGGATCCATTTTGTGGGACGTTTAGGAATCCGTCAAGTAGGTGTTGTGAAAACGTGGGTTTCCACACCCACGTAGGCGGAGGTCGAGGACGACGGTATCCTTGGGCCGTGAGCGAGCACGTCACCGCCGGGGAGGCCGGGTTCTTTGCGACGCAGATGGGCGTCGGCCACCCGAACATCCTGCCGACCACCGTCTGCGCGGTCGTCGAGCACGGCGGCGAGCTCCTCATGGTTCGACAGCTGAACCGCGACGGCGAGGAGCGCTGGAACTTCCCGACCGGCTGGATGGAGCCCGTGGACGAGGACGGCCGCGTCCAGCTCCCGGAGCATTCGGTCAACCGGAACCTGCTCGTCGAGACAGGCTACGCGGCGTCCGACGCCCATCTCGTCGGCATCTCCCTGGTGCGTGAGCACGACCCGGACGGCCACAGGGTGGGCACGTCGCTGCGGCTGAACTACGTGTGCGAGCAATTGCGCCAGACCAGCTACGCTGTCAACGACCCGGACATCCTGGGCGCACCGGAGTGGTTCACGCCGGAGCGGATCGACGACCTGATCGCACGGGTGCAGGTCAAGGGGGAGCTCACGGCGGCTGCATTCCGCCACTGGCGGACCTACCGGGAGGGTGGGGAAATGTCTGCTGATATCGTTGACATTCCCAACTGACGCTTTAGTCTCGTTGTAACTGGAAAATACGGGAGGGCAAACTTGCGGCGTGTTCTAATGATTATGGCTGCGGCCGGCTTTCTGGCCGCTGCGGCCCCAGCTCAGGCAGCACTGGTGGGCGAGGCGCCCGCCAGCTCGTGGCAGACGGACGGCAAGGTCAACGCCATCGTCGTCGCCAACGGCAAGATCTACATCGGCGGCAGCTTCACCCATGTGCGGGCTCCGGGTGCACCGAGCGGCGGCGCCGTTCGCAACCACCTGGCCGCGCTCGACCTGCACACCGGCGCGCTCAAGCCGTGGAACCCCGGCGCGAACGACATCGTGAACGCGCTGGCCGCCAAAGCGAACGGCAAGACGATCTACGTCGGCGGGCACTTCACGAAGGTGCACGGGGCCACGCGGCTCCACGTCGCCGCGGTCTCGGCCACCGCCAGCACGGTGCGGCCGTGGAAGGCCAACACCAACGGCAAGGTCGACGTCATCAAGGCGACCAGGACCCGGATCTACATGGGCGGCACGTTCACGGTGCTCAAGGGCCAGACGCGCAACCGGATCGGCGCTGTGTCGGCCGGCTCGTCCGCCGCGCTGGCCAACTGGAAGCCCCACGCCAGCTCCGAGGTTTACACGCTCCAGCTCTCGGCAACGGGTAAGCGCATCTACGTCGGCGGCGCCTTCGACCACATGAACGGCAAGCCGGCCAACCATCTGGCCGCGATCAAGACGGGTAGCGGCGCCATCGCCGCCAAGTTCCACGTCCATCCGTCGTATCCGGTCTTCTCGCTCGCGCTCGCAGGCAAGACGCTGTACGTCGGCGGTGCCGGCAACGGCGGCCACGTGGCTGCATTCGCGTTCAAGACCAGCGCCCGTCGATGGAACGCGCTAACTGACGGCGACGTCCGCGCGATCACGCTTCGCCAGGGCATCGTCTATGTGGGCGGCCACTTCAACAACTACTGCGTGGGCGGCACCGGCACGGGCACTCCGCTCACGTGCAACACCAACACCGGTCGGCGCAAGTTCCTCGCGCTGAACCAGGCGACGGGCAACCTGACGAGCTGGAACCCGATCGGGAACAGCCTCCAGGGCGCCTTCGCGATCCGGGCGACCAAGTCCAGCGTGCTTGGCGGTGGATCGTTCACGGTCATCCATGGCGTCGCCCAGCAGGGCTTCGTCCGCTGGACGCCGTAGGCGGAACCGAACGCGCGTACGTCGCGGCGGGGGCTCAGGCGCCCGCCGCACCGCGTTAAGGGGCGCGTCCCTCGAGCCCGGCGATGACGTCGAGCAGGAAGGTCGTCGCCACGGCGCCGTCGACCACGCGATGGTCGAACGTGCACGAGACGAGTCCGATGTCACGAACCAGGATGGCGCCGTCGATGACCGCCGGCCGCGGCGCAATCCGGTGGACGCCGAGGATCGCGACCTCGGGGTGGTTGACGAGCGGGGTCGCGAAGAGCCCACCGAGGCGGCCCGCGCTCGACACCGTGAACGTGGATCCGCGCAGCTGCTCGGGCGTTAGCGTCCCGGCGGCAGCCGCCTCGCCGAGCGAGGCGACCTCGGCGGCGAGCTGCTCGACCGGCTTCGAGCCGGCGTCTCGTACGACGGGGACGACCAGCCCGGCCTCGGTCTGCATCGCCACGCCCAGGTGGACGTCGTCGAGGTAGACGATCTCGTCACGGTCGAGGCGCGCGTTCAGCGCGGCGTGGCGGCCGAGCGCGTTCGCCGTGGCCCGCAGCACGAACGGCAGGTAGGTCAGCTCGCCGCGCGTCAGCGAGAGATGCGTGAAGTCGCACTCCTCGACCACCGTCACCGCGGGCACCTCGCGATGCGAGCGGGCCAGGTGCTCGGCGATCGCCCGCCGAACACCGCGCAGCGGCTCTCGCCGGCCGGCCGCCCGACCTCCTCCGGCAGCCGCGCGCACCGCGGCCTCGCTCACCG
>JBOHBE010000341.1:0-11539 GCA_050698235.1 Gaiellales bacterium | reverse complement strand
CTGGGAGAGAGTCCCGGAGCATCGACCGCCACCTGCCGGCCAGCATGCCGGCCGCCGCGTGGAGACGTTGCACGGCGCGTCTGCGGTACGTTGCCGCAGGCTTGACTGCCGCTTCGCTGGCCGACGCGGACATCGGCGGCCCGGGGGTGCAGCTACACGGCCCTCGGCGTGTGCCGCCGACGGACGTCGCGTCCGACCCCGACCGCAACAAGCCCTGCCCCGGCTGTTGCCAGTCCACCGATCGCGGCGGCCGTCCAGTCGAAGCCGGCTTCGTTTGGTGTGACCGCGACCAGGTGCACAGCGCTCGATGTGCTGTCTGGCGGCGCGGTCCGCGCGGGGCCGTCGGGCAGCGACTGGACGGCGTGCCCCGTCGGTGCGGCGAAGCCTGCCGGCGCGCCGATTCCCGCCGTCAAAGCCAGCGCCGCGACGAATGTGCTGATCTTGGTGATGCGTAAGGTCATGCTGCCTCCTTCGGTCGCTCGACGGTTCAGGGTCGGCGAAGCAGGCGCTGCTCGCGTCGGGGTACCCCCGTGTCCGTACGACGGAATCGCGGCGTTGCGTACGGGGGTCCCGGCCCCCGAGACTGGCCATGCCCGGGGTTTGCGTCATAGACTGGGCGGAGTGCTGTTGGGTCGGGATGTCGAGCGCGCGCAGCTGCGTGAGCTGCTCGCAGATGCCGCGGACGGCCGGAGCCGGGTACTGGTCGTGTGCGGCGAGGCGGGAGTCGGGAAGACGGCCCTGCTGGATGACGCGGTCGAGCGCGCAGTCGGGATGCGGGTGGTTCGCGCGGTGGGCGTCGAATCGGAGGCAACCATGCCGTTCGGTGCCCTATTCGACGTCTGCCGACCGTTTCTCGGCTCGATCGGCGACCTTCCCGAGCGTCAGCGGCGCGCACTCGAAGGAGCGTTGGCGATGGGCCCCGCCGGTGACGGTGACCGGTTCGCGATCGGCGCGGCAACGCTGAACCTCCTCACGGGGGATCGCGAGGCCCCGTTGTTGGTCGTGATCGATGATGCGCAGTGGCTGGATGGTGCGTCTGCGGCATCGCTTGCGTTCGCCCTGCGGCGCCTCGATGCGGACGATGTGGCTGTCTTCATCGGCCTCAGGGCGGGGGAGGCCGCCGGATTCGACGTGACGGGGTTCCCGATGCTCGAGCTCGCCCGGCTGAGTGCGACCGACGCGGTCGCGCTGGCGGGCTCCCGACGACCGGTGTCGCAGGAGCAGGCGCAGTGGATTGCGGAGGTGAGCGGCGGGAACCCGCTCGCGATTCTCGAATTGGTCGCGTCGGAGACGGGCGAGGTGGACGGCCTGGTTCCGGTCCCAGCGCATGTCGAGCGCACGTTCGCGGCGCGCGTCGAGCAGCTCCCCGAGGAGACCCAGGAGGCGCTCCTCATCGCTGCCGTCGACGACCTGGGACTGCTGGACGTGATCGGGCGGGCGACGTCTCTTGCGGCGCTGGGCCCCGCCGAGGACGCTGGTCTCGTGCAGATCCTCGAGGCGCGTCTCGAGTTTCGCCATCCGCTCGTCCGGTCCGCGATCTACCAGGGCGCGTCTCCGACCGAACGGCGAGGAGCACACGCAGCGCTGGCCACGGCGCTCCCTCGGGGCGAGGTTTCACGGCGGACTTGGCATCGCGCCAGCTCCGTCGTCGTGGCGGACGAGGACCTTGCGGACGCGATGGAGGCCGTGGCCGTGGATGCTCAGGCCCGGCGGGGCCCGGGCGCGGCGGCGGCCGCGTGGCGGCGCGCGGCCGAGCTCACGTCTGGTGCCAACCCGCGGGCGCGGCGGTTCTTGGCCGCAAGCGAAGCGTCGTGGGAAGCAGGGGCCGGTGAGCCGGCCCGCCAGGCGGCGGACGCGGCACTCGCAACGTGCGCTGATCCACTGCTACACGCCGACATCGTCCGGGCTCAGGCCCGAATGGCTTCCCAGTCAGGCGGGGTTGCTGAGGAGATCTCGCTGATGTTGCGTGGGGAGGCCACCGCCGTCGCTTCGCTGGACTCCACTCGTGCGGCGTACCTGCTGGCCGACTCGGTCACCGCGTTTTGGCCGGCGTGGGACACCGAGTCGAACGTGGAGCTCGCACGCGCCGCGCGTGAGGCGGCGGGCGACAGCGACGACCCGCTCTTCGACTACGTCCTCGGCTTCGAGCTTGCACGCGAAGGGTCGGTTCTGGACTCCGCGCCGCTCCTCCAAGCCGTCGAACGCGCCATAGCGAACGACCCGGCCGGCCGGGACGATCCACGCGCCCTCCTCCTGGCGGCAGACTGTGCATGGTGGCGCAGCAATCCGCGCGAGGCCTGCGCGCTCTACATCGACGCGATTGCCCGCGCACGCGAGCTCGGCCTCGCCGCCCTCGTAGCCCAGACGCTTGCGGACGCCGCCGCAGTGCAGATCGACATCGGTGCATGGGACGAGGCCGGCGCAGGACTCTCGGAGGCGCTCCTGTTGGGCGAGGACACGGGACAGCTGACGACGGTCTGCTTCGCTCTGAGCCGCCAGGCCGAGATCGCAGCGCGCCGCGGCGCGGCGGACGAGTTCGAGGAGCTGAACGCAGCTGCCGCCCGGTACGCCGGGACGGCAACGCCGACCCATGCAATGGAACGCAATTCCCGATGTCTGCTCGCGCTCGGTACCGGACAGCCGGACGTCGCGATTGCAAGCCGGGAGCACAACGAGAGCTACGCAATCGAACAGCTCTCTGCAAACGCATTCGACCTTGTCGAAGCCTACATTCGGGCCGGTCGCCCCGACGAGGCGCGTGCCCGTCTCGACGAGGTCGAAACGCATGTTCACATGGACGAGCCACTTGGTGCGTACACGCGCTGCCGCGCGCTCATGGCCGACGCCGACGACTGCGACGACCTCTTCGCCGAATCACTGCGGTTGTTCGATCGATTGGGCGATGTCTTCGAGGGCGCGCGCTCGCGGCTCTGCTACGGAGAGCGTCTCCGTCGAGCCAACCGACGCCGTGACGCACGCCTCCAGCTCGCAGATGCGCTTGACGCGTTCGAGCAGCTGCGCGCCGCTTCGTGGGCTGACCGAACGAGGCGCGAGCTCCGGGCGAGCGGCGAGCACCGCCGACGTCAGGACCCTGAGGCGCGCGACGAGCTCACGCCGCAGGAGCGGCAGATCGCTACGCTCGCGGCGGAGGGCCGAACCAACCGGGAAATCGGTGCTCTGCTCTTCCTCAGCTCGCGCACGATCGAGACACATCTCGGACGGGTGTTCAAGAAGCTCGGCATCACAGACCGACGTGCGCTCACGAAGAAGGGCTCCCCAGACGGCTGAGCGAGACGGGAGGAGGGATACGATCTGTCGGTGCTGCGGCTTCACTACATCCCCGGCACCGCAGCGATGGCGCCCCATGCAGCCTTGGCGGAGGCCGACGCGGAGTACGCGTTGGCGCTTGTCGCAGAGGACGATGCCGGGCATCGGCCTCCCGAGTACCTCTCGCTGAACCCGTGGGGTCAGGTGCCAACTCTCGAGGACGGCGACCTGGTGCTGACCGAATCGGTCGCGATCATGCTGCACCTCGCCGATCGGTTTCCCGACGCCGGCCTCGGAGCGCCTGTCGGAACCCCTGCCCGGTCGGAGCTTTACGGATGGCTCTCATACCTCGCCAGCGCCGTGCAGGCGACGCATATGCGGTGGTTCTACCCGGAGCGGTTCACGACTGACCGCGATGGAGCCGGCGCCGTCCGAGCCTGTGCGTCCGCGGCCCTGTCCCGGCACGTCGACTGGATCGAGGGACAGCTCGCCACGCGGACATGGGTTGTCGACGACAACCGGAGCGGCGCCGACCTGTTCCTCTTCATGCTCACCCGGTGGGGCCGCCTGCAGACGCCGCGGGCCCGGGAGGGTCCGCACCTGCGCGCTCACTTCGACCGGATGCTCCAGCGGCCAGGTGTGCAGCGAATGATGTCGGAGGAGGGGCTCTGGGAGGACAGCGCGATCACGGGCGAGGACTAGGTCGGGAGTTTCTCCGTCTTCGCGAGCTGCCCAAGGTCGGCAAGCGCCCGTTGCGCCTCCTTCGTGGCCTTGGTGCGGGCCTTGTCGGCATGCTCCACCGTACGGCGCTCCCGATCGGCGCGTAGTGCCAAATCCGCCACGGTCCGGCGGGCGGCGTCGAGCTCCTCCGTGGTGGCATCGAGCGCCCGCTGTGCGCGATTGAGATCCGCCTCGGCAGCCGAAAGGTTCTCCCGCGCCGTGCCGGCCGCGGCCTCGGCACGCTGGAACCGCTTCGCGGCAACCTCGTCCCGCCGCTCCGGGCGCGCCTTGGGCTTCTGGACAGGCTTCGCCGGACCGCGCCTCGCAGCTGTCGCGCGCCGGCGCTCCGCCGGGACCGCAACGCCCAGCGGAAATCCGACGGCGCGCTGCTCGCGCACGAGGACGCCGCGTCGCACCTGCTCGGCGAGGTCGGCGTCGAGCGCGCCGGCGCGGAGCGTCTCGCGCACCTTCTCGAGCGTTGCCGGGGTCGATGAGCCCCGAGCGGCCGCCGCCTTCTCGGCCTCGCGCATGACCGCCCGAAGCGCCGCCTCCTGCTGCTGCGCCGCCGTTCGCAGATCGGCGGCCAATCCGGCGCCGAGCTGCACGTCGCGGACCCGCGCACCGGCGTCGAGCAGGGCGTTCATGAGGGCGGGCTCGGCGTGGGCGACCCTGTTCACGATCCACGCCGCGACGCTCGGCTTCGCCAGCTTCGCGACCGCGGCCGCGTCGTCGCGGCGGCCCTGGCTGCGGAGGTTCTTCGCCGCCGCCGCGCGCTCCTTCACGAACTCGTCCAGGTCGGCGCCGTAGAGGCGGTCCTCGACCTCCGTCACGTCCGCTGTCACATCCCGAACGGTACCGGCGCGGCCGCCTATGTGGTGGGGTCGGTGCCGTTCCCGGGAGTGCCGGTGATGTGCGGCGGTGCGCCGTCGGTGCTGGGGGCCTGTTGCTGGGGCATGGGCGTGAGGACGCCCTCCGCTCCGCCGAGCACGATCTGCGCCCACCGCTCGCTGAAGCCCGCCAGGAACGCGACGACGAGGAAGAAGTAGATCGCACGCGGCCCCTGCGGGATCGTGATCTGCTGGAGCAGCCCCGCCTTGAGGGCGAAGAAGACGGCGGTCGCCAGGATGGCGCCGACGGTCGTCCGGAAGAGCCCGAGCCGCCGCACCGCCCGGCCGCCGATCTCGGCATCGATCTTGAACGTCGACGTCCGGCGCTCGTCCATCCGCAGGAGCACGCTGATGAGCGCCCCAACCGCTCCCGCGGCCAGGGTCGCGGCGAGCTGCTGGGCGCTCGGGTCGTGAAGCGTCGGCCGGGACTCGATGGCCATGTACACGCCGACTGCCGCGATCAGCGCCGAGATGGCGATGATGCCCTGCACCATCCCCCAGACGTAGACCATGCGCGCGCGCTTGGTGGCCGCCTGGAGGTAGTAGTTCTCGATGACGCGGAGCTCCGGCGCCACGTGGGCCCGGGCCTGTGTGCTCGCCCGCCGCTTGTCCTGGGCGCGGGGCGGCTCCATGTCGCACCGTGCGAGCAGGAAGCTCGCAACCGACATGATCCATCGGATGGCGATCCGCTGGCTCGTCCCGTTCAGCACCTCGCCGGCCCGGATCGCAAGCGTCTCGCAGTCCTGCATCAGGGTCGCGATGACCGGCGAGCGGGCGGTCTTCCAGTCCGTCGCCGAGTGGAACCGCATGGTCGACGAGCGGCGCATGACGTTCCTGGCGAACGGCTTCGCCGGCTTCGCGGTGATCGCGACGGCGGACGCCTCCGACCGGCACCAGTATGCGTCGACGATCCGGCCGTTGAACCGCTCGAACGCGGCCAATCGGCGCCGGTAGGCGGCCTCCAGCGGCACGTGCAGCTCGCGCCTGGCCTGCCTCGTCTCGAGCTCCTGGAGCTGGCGGCGCCACAGGTAGTGCGCCCAGACGAGCTCGGCGAACGACGGTGGCCCGAGGTCGGGCTGGTCCTTGCCGTGAGCCGCCGGCCGGCCGAGGACGCCCTCGCTTCCGTGCGGCGCGACAACGTCGCTACCGGCGGTGCCAGCTTCCACCTGTGTCGTGAGCGTTTCGTCCGCCACGCAGCCCAAAACCTCCTGCCGAATCGTCCCGGCGCGCGGGCGGAGCGTAGCCGCAGCCCCGGCTTCGTGTCAAGCATCACAACGCTGGCGTTCGAGCCGCGTTGGCGCCGCGGCCGTAGGCTATGGCCCGTCGTGCATGTGAACGCATACCGCCTGATCGTCGTCCCGTACGAGCTGGGACGGCTCAGAGACGGCGTCGGCAACGGGCCCGAGCGCCTGCTGGCCGCCGGCGCGGAGGACGCGCTCTCGGCGTCGGGTGCGCGCGTGCGGCGTGAGCTCGTCCAGATCGACGAGGCGTTCAACCGGACGGGCGTCGGCGAGGTCGACGCGTGCTTCGAGCTGATCCGGCTGGTGGCCGGGCAGGTGCGCGAGGCGATCGCCGGCGGCGAGTTCCCCGTCGTCCTTTCGGGCAGCTGCTTCGCCGGAGTCGGCGTCGTCGCGGGGTTGGCCGAGCCGGCTCCGGCTGTCGTCTGGTTCGACGCCCACTCCGACTTCAACAGCCCCGACACGTCGATCGGGGGCTACTTCGACGGCATGGGGCTGGCCGTGCTCACAGGCGGCGCGTGGCAGGGGATGCTCGCCACCGTGCCAGGCGCCCGGCCGGTGCCCGAGAGCTCGGTCGTCCTCGCGGGAGCCCGGAGCTTCGACCCGCCCGAGGTGGTGCGGCTCGAAGCGTCGGGCGTCACCCACCTTCGGCCGCAGGAGCTGGATGGGCTCATGGTCGCGGTCGGGGCGATCTCGCCGGCGCCGAGCGGTATGTATCTGCACGTCGACCTGGACGTGCTCGACAGCGAGGTGGCCAGCGTGAACGTGTACGCGGCGCCGGGCGGGCCGAACGGCGAAGAGCTGTGCGGCATGGTCGACGGGCTGCTCCGGGATGGCCGGGTGCGCGCGATCTCGCTGACGGCGTACGACCCGGCCTTCGACCCGGACGCGCAGGTGCCGCCGATCGCGCTCGACCTGCTTCGCGTCCTCGCCGCATCGCTCAGTCCCGGGCCGTGAACGCGAAGCGGCCCGCCGGGTGGCGGGCCGCTCGGTTCGCTCGGATGTCGGGTCGGTCTAGTCGCCAGAGGCTTCCACCGCCATCTTGGGAGCCGGCTCGATCTGGAACCGCGGCAGCCACTGGAGGGGCTTGGGCAGGTACCAGTTCCAGTCCCCGAGCAGCTTCATGGTGGCCGGGAGGAGGACACCGCGGATGATCGTCGCGTCGATCAGGACTGCCGCGGCGAGCCCGAGGCCGAACTCCTTGAGGTCGACCAGGCTGAGCGTCATGAAGATCGAGAACACCCCGACCATCACGAGCGCGGCGCTGGTCACGGTGCCGGCCGTGCTCTTGATGCCCTCCGAGACGGCGTCCTCGGTCGACATGCCGCCGTCGACGAGCTCCTTGACCCGGCTCAGGATGAACACGTGGTAGTCCATCGAGAGGCCGAACAGGATCACGAAGAGGAAGAGCGGCAGCCACGGGGCCACGCCGCCGGTGGGCGTGAAGCCGAGGAACGACGAGCCGTGTCCGTCCTGGAACACCGCCACGAGCACGCCGTAGGCGGCCGCGACGGACAGCAGGTTCAGGATGATCGCCTTGATCGGGATCACGATCGAGCGGAACGTGACCATCAGGAGGATGAAGGCCAGCGTCAGCACGAACCCGAAGACGAGCGGGGTGTTGCGGGAGAGCATCGTGCTCTGGTCACGATCGATCGCGGTCTGGCCGCTGACGTTGGCGCTGACGTTGTCGACCGTCCCCAGCGTCGACGGGATCAGCCGGTCACGAAGCGCCGTGAGCGCGTCTTTCGAGGCCTGATTGCTGCCGTTGCCGGCGAGCGGCATCGAGAGCACTGCGACCGTGTGGGTCTTGTCAGTGGTGATGTCGATCGGCTCGTGCACCACGCCGCTCTTGAGCGCCTGGGTGCGCAGGTCAGAGATGGCCGAATGCACAGCCGGGCTGCGCGTGTTGTCGGCGGTGATGACGACCGTCGCCGGCATGTCGGTGTTTGGGAACGCCTGCTCGAGGTGCTTGAGGGTGGAGATCCCGGGGAGGCCCGGCGGCAGGTCGTTGACGCCGGTGTTGTGCACCTTGAAGTGCATGGCGGGCGAGGCGATCGCCAGCAGCACTGCCAGCGAGATCGCCGCTGCCGCCGCCGGGCGCCGCAGCACCCGCGTCAGCACGGCGCCCCAGATGCGGGACTCCTGCTGCTTGGCCGGGCGGCGCCGGAACGGCACCCGGATGCGGCCCTTGTCGACATGACGGCCGAGCAGCGCGAGCGCTGCGGGAAGGGCCGTCAATGAGCCGAGCATGGCGACGGCGACGACCATGATCGTGCCCACCGCGAACGAGGTGGACGACTTGTCGCCGGTCAGGAACTGGCCCGCCATCGCGACCATCACGGTGAAGCCCGACACGAGGATGGCGCGTCCGGACGTCGCCGAGGCGATCCGAAGCGCGGTCTGTTCGTCGCGGCCGGCAGCCCGCTCCTCGCGCTCGCGCTTGAGGTAGAAGAGCGAGTAGTCGACGCCGACGGCCATCCCGATCAGCGTGATCACGATGGAGGCGTTGTCGTCGATCGGGAAGATCTGGCTCGGAATCGAGACCAGACCGATCGTCGCCAGCACGGCCGACACCGCAAGCAGCACCGGCACGCCCGCGGCCACGATCGCCCCGAACGCGAAGATCAGGATCAGGAGCGTCACGGGCAGGGACATGGTCTCGGCCTTGTGAAGGTCGCTCTGGATCTTCTTGTCGAGCTGGGCACCCGACGTCGCGTCACCGAACTCCTCGATGCGGAGGCTCGGGTACGCCTGCTGGGCGCTCTTGACGGCGGAGACCACGGGGGCGATCCGCTTGGACGCCGTGTCGGCGTCGCCCTTGATGTCGAACTGGATCATGGCGGTGTGCCGATCCTTCGACACCAGGCCGGCGCTCGAGCCGGAGCCCGGGGCCTTGAGGTTGTCGACGACCGGAATGGCGGCGAAGCCGGCGGTCGTCTGCTTGATCGCGCGTTTGAACGCGGGATCGTCTGTGGTCATGGAACCGCTGTGAATCAGCACGAGCTCCGAAGCGGGCTTCGGGAAGCTGGACTCGAGCGTCTTCTCGGCCCGGCCGGACTCGCCGGTGAACTGGTCGGCCTTCGTGAGCTTGTTGGCGGGGACGAAGCCGCTGACCATGACGGCCAGGGCGACGAAGACGAACCAGCCAACGAGCACGGACTTCTTGTGGCGCGCGCTCCAGCTACCGAGCCGAGCCGCAAGTCCCTTGGACGTATCGATCGAACTCATTACTGCGCACTCCTTGGAAGCAATGGGCCGGGCGGTGCCCGACTGGACGCGTCCAAGACTCGCGGCCGGCGGAAGGCGCGGCAGTGGTACTGCCAGGCGTCGGCCGCTGGAAAAAGCGCCGGTGGTGGTACGGGCTCCCGTACCACCCTCCGGCCGTACGGGCTCGAGCGCCTATGGTCAGGGTGTGCCCGATTCGACCCGCACCCGTTCAGACATCAGAAACATCGCGATCATCGCCCACGTCGACCATGGCAAGACGACGCTCGTGGACGCGCTCCTGCGCCAGTCGGGGACGTTCGCCGAGCACGAGGTACGGGTCGACCGGGTGATGGACGCCGGCCTCGAGCGCGAGCGGGGCATCACGATCCTGGCCAAGAACACGTCCGTCCGGTACGGCACGACGAAGATCAACATCGTCGATACCCCCGGGCACGCCGACTTCGGCGGCGAGGTGGAACGCGGCCTCGCGATGGTCGACGGCGTCCTGCTCCTGGTCGACGCCTCGGAGGGGCCGCTGCCGCAGACGCGGTTCGTGCTCCGAAAGGCGCTCGCCGGGCGGCTGCCGGTCATCCTCGTCATGAACAAGATCGACCGGCCAGACGCGCGCATCCCGGAGGTCCTGAACGAGGTCTACGAGCTGTTCTTCGACGAGGACGCCGACGAGTCGCAGATCGACTTCCCGATCGTCTACACGAACGCGAGGCTGGGCACTGCGACCCTGAACCTGGCGGCGCCGGGTGACAGCATCCGGCCGCTGCTCGACCTGATCGTCGACCACATCCCCGCCCCCACGTTCACCGCCGACCACCCGCTCCAGGCGCAGGTCGCAAACCTCGACGCCTCCCCATACCTCGGCCGGCTCGCCGTCTGCCGCGTGCGCGAGGGCGAGCTCGCCCGCGGCGCGACCGTCGCCTGGTGCCGCGCCGACGGAGACGTGGCCCGCGTCAAGCTGACCGAGCTTCTCGTCACGGAGGGCCTGGAGCGCGTCGCGGCCGAGTCGGCCGGCCCGGGCGAGATCATCGCCGTCGCCGGGATCGAGGGGATCACGATCGGCGAGACGATCGCCGATGCCGACGATCCCAGGCCGCTCCCGCTGATCGTCATCGACGAGCCGAGCCTGTCGGTCACCGTCGCGATCAACACCAGCCCGCTGGCGGGCCGCAGCGGGTCGAAGCTGACGGCGCGCATGATCAAGGACCGCCTCGACCGCGAGCTGCTGGGCAACGTCTCGCTGCGCGTCCTCGACACCGCACAGCCGGACACGTGGGAGGTGCAGGGACGGGGCGAGATGCAGTTCGCCGTCCTGGCCGAGATGATGCGCCGCGAGGGGTTCGAGCTCACGATCGGGAAGCCGCGGGTCGTCACCCGTGAGGTCGACGGCAGGGTCGAGGAGCCGGTCGAGCGGGTTTCGATCGACGTGCCCGAGGAGTACTCGGGAGTCGTCATCCAGGCGCTCGCGCTGCGCAAGGGGCGGATGGAGAGCATGACGAACCACGGCACCGGCTGGGTGCGGCTCGAGCACCTCGTCCCCGCCCGCGGCCTGCTCGGCTTCCGCTCCGAGTTCCAGACCGAGACGCGCGGCACCGGCCAGCTGCACCACGTCTTCGAGGAGTACCAGCCCTGGGCGGGCGAGATCAAGAGCCGTCCGAACGGCTCGCTGATCGCCGACCGGGGCGGATCGGCGACGGGGTACTCGATCCAGAACCTGCAGGCTCGCGGAGTGCTCTTCGTCGACTCGGGCGAGGAGGTCTACGAGGGCATGATCGTCGGCGAGAACAGCAGAAGCGGCGACCTCGACGTCAACATCACGAAGGCCAAGCAGATGACGAACGTGCGCTCGGACGCCGACGTCCTCGTGCGCCTGAACCCGCCGCACCGGATGAGCCTCGACCAGGCGATCGAGTACATCCAGGAGGGGGAGTGCGTTGAGGTGACGCCCGCCGCCGTGCGTCTGCGCAAGGCGGTGCTGTCGGCGTCCGAGCGAGCGAGCCGGCGCTCGAAGGCGGTGCGCGCCAGAGCGTAGGTGCCGCCGAGGCTTCGACGGGCCCGGCGGCCGGCCGGTCGATCAGTCCGCCCTGGGCCCGTCCGAGAGCAGCTGCGAGTGGAGCGGCTGGAGCGCGTCGGCCGGATCGCCGCGCTCCGCCCGGTAGATGGTGACCTCCGCCCGGCGGCCGTCGAGCTCGACGATGCCCACGG
>JBOHBE010000340.1:0-3163 GCA_050698235.1 Gaiellales bacterium | reverse complement strand
CGTAGAAGTAGCCCGGTCCGGGAAGGCTGTGCCCGCCCGTCGCGACCTGCGCGCCCTGCCGCACGGACTCCTGCACCTGGCGGTCCAGCGCAGTGCGGAGGTCGTCCCGTGCCAGCGGTCCCACCTGCGTGGCGCGGTCCATGGGGTTGCCGACCGTAAGCTGCTCCACCGCAGCCGCGAAGCGGTGCTCAAATGCCTCGGCCACCGCCTCTTCCACTAGGAAACGCTTCGCCGCGATGCACGACTGGCCGGTGTTCTGGAAGCGCGCCCGCGCGGCCATCGTGGCCGCCTCCTCCAGGTCGGCATCCGCCAGCACGATGAACGGGTCGGAGCCGCCCAGCTCGAGCACGACCTTCTTGAGATTCCGGCCGGCGATCTCTGCGACCGCAGCACCGGCGCGCTCCGAGCCGGTCACCGACACGCCCTGGACACGCGGGTCGGCGATAACGCTGGCGATCTGATCGTTCGTGGCGTAGATGTTGACGTAGGCGCCCTCGGGGAAGCCGGCGTCGAGGTAGATCTGCTGGAGCGCCTCGGCGGTTTCGGGGCACTGCGGGGCGTGCTTCAGGAGCACGGCGTTTCCGATGATCAGGCCCGGGCCGGCGAACCGCGCGACCTGGTAGGTCGGGAAGTTCCACGGCATGATCCCGAGGATCACGCCCAGCGAGCTGCGGCGGATGATCGCGGAGCCCTGCCCCGCGAGGAGCTGGATCGGCTCGTCCTTCATCAGGGCCGGCCCGTTGTCCGCGTAGTACCCGTAGATGTCGACGCAGAAGTCGATCTCGCCGAGCGCCTGCTCGGTGGGCTTGCCCATCTCGCGGACGGTGATCTCGGCCAGCTGCTCGCGCCGCTCGCTGTGGAGCTCGCCGACGCGGCGCACGAGCTTCGCGCGCTCGTCGACGGAGGTCGATCGCAGCCAGTTCTGGTGGGTCTGGTGCGCCAGGCCGATGGCCGCCTCGAGCTCGGCGTCCGTGATCGTCGGGTAGGTCTTGATCTGCTGTCCGGTCGCCGGATTGGTCACCGCGTAGTCGATCATGGGCTCCTCACTTCGCGTCGGCCGGCGCAGTCTCGGCGCGCCGGATATTCAGGGGACTTCTCGTCTGCGTCAGGATACTGCCCGGAGCGTGCGCTTTGGGCCGTCTACCGGCGCGGAAGCGCAGTGGGCATTCCGGCGATACGGTTTCCGCATGCTGGGTGAGGGCGTTCGGGTTGCTCGACTGGAAAACGGCGAGGATGCCGACCGCGGCCGGCAGGCGCGAAAGGCTGCGCCTCGCTCGAGCCACAGCGAGTGGGCGCCGGCTCCGGACCGCCCGGATCCTGTGCGCACGCTCAGGGACCAGGCCGAGTCGCGCCTCCCGCAGCTCGTGCCGATCCGGTACGGGCGGATGCTCGTGTCGCCGTTCACGTTCTACCGGGGGGCGGCGGCGGTGATGGCCGCGGACCTCGCTGGGACGCCGTCTTCAGGGCTCATCGTGCAGGCGTGCGGGGACGCGCACATCTCGAACTTCGGCGGGTTCGCCGCTCCGGATCGGCACCTGCTCTTCGGTCCCAACGACTTCGACGAGACGCTGCCCGGGCCGTGGGAGTGGGACATCAAGCGGATGGCGGCGAGCATCGAGATCGCCGGACGCGACATCGACCTGCCGGCCGGCCGTCGAAGCGCCATCGTCGATCGCGTGATGCGCGAGTACCGCGAGGCGATGCGCGAGTTCTCCGAGGAGAGCATGCTCCAGGCCTGGTACGAGCGGCTGGATGCCGACGAGCTCACCGCGCGCTTCGGAACCAAGCTCGACGCAGACAGCCACGAGCTCTTCGCCCGCACGTTCGAGAAGGGGCGGCGCAAGACGAACACCCGCGCCGTGAGCAAGCTGACTGACCTGGTCGACGGCAAGCTCCGCTTCACGAGCGCCCCGCCGCTTCTGACGCCGCTGCACGAGCTCCTGGATGCCGACGACGACGAGCGTGAGGCGTTCGTCGGTCAGCTGCTCGAGCAGTACATCGACGGCCTGCACGCCGATCGCCAGCACCTCGTCCGTTCCTACACCTTCGCCGACATGGCCCGCAAGGTGGTCGGAGTCGGGAGCGTCGGCACGCGCGCGTGGGTCGTCCTTCTCGTCGGTCGCGACGGTCAGGACGCGCTCGTCCTCCAGGCCAAGGAGGCCAAGGCCTCGGTGCTCGAGCCGTTCCTCGGGAAGAGTGAGTACGAGACGCACGGCGAGCGGGTTGTGCGCGGCCAGCGGATGATGCAGGCGGCCACGGACATCTTCCTGAGCTGGCAGCGAAGCGTCAGCCTGGACGGCATCGAGCGCGACTACTACGTCCGCCAACTGTGGGACTGGAAGGCGTCCGCCGACCTGTCGCGGATGACCGAGCATGGCCTGCTCACCTACACGCGGGCGTGCGCGTGGTCGCTGGCCCGGTCGCACGCCAGGTCGGGCGACCGCCTGGCGATCTCGGCGTACCTCGGCAAGGGACGGGTGTTCGACCGCGCCGTCACCCGCTTCGCCTCCCTGTACGCCGACCAGAACGAGCTCGACTATCGCCGTCTCCAGCAGGCGGCCGCAGCCGGCGAGGTCGACGCGCTCGAAGGCGTCTGACGCCGGACCCCCGCGCTCGCACCGGAGCGGTTGCCCTGGCGCGCGCGACGTGAGACGATCGCCACTGCCCTCCCTGAGGAGGCCCCAGCTGAACCAGCGCTCTTCCACGCGTGGCTGGTTGGCGGCCGTGAGACCGTCGGCTGTGCTCCTGCTCGTCACCGGCTTGGCCGTGGCCGCTGCCTCGCCTGTCGCGCAGGCGGCCACGACGCTCAACTCATGTTCGCCGTCGGCGTTCAACTCGGCCGTGACGGCGGGCGGCACGGTCCGCTTCGCCGTCGACTGCCCCTCGCTGGTTGTGAGCCGGACGACCGTGGTCCCGCTCGGAAAGACGCTGGATATCGAGGGCAACGGCCATGCCGTGACGCTGAGCGGCGGCGGTGTCAGACAGCTGTTCAAGGTGACCGGTGGCCAGCTCACGGTGCGTGGTGTGACGATCCAGTCGGGTGCGGCCGTGGGCGCCGGTGGCGCGAACGGCGTCCCGGGAACCCCCGGGGCAAACGGCGGTGACGGCACCAGCGGCACGAGCGGGACTGCCGGCCAGCCGGGCGTCGCGGGCGGCTCGGGCA
>JBOHBE010000339.1:0-9211 GCA_050698235.1 Gaiellales bacterium | reverse complement strand
GCGCAGTCGTCGAAGACGATGTTCGCCGCCTTGCCGCCGAGCTCGAGCGTGAGCTTCTTGCCGCTGCCGGCGAGTTGGCGCTGGATCGCCTTCCCCACTTCGGTGGAGCCGGTGAACGCGACCTTGTCGATGCCCTCGCTCTCGACGAGCGCGGCGCCGGTGCGGCCGTCCCAGGTGACGATGTTGACGACGCCAGCGGGGAGCTCGGCCTGGCGGAGCACGTCGCAGAAGAGGAGCGCCGTGAGCGGGGTCGTCTCCGCCGGCTTCAGCACGACGGTGTTGCCGCACGCGAGCGCGGGCGCGATCTTCCACGCGAGCATGAGGAGCGGGAAGTTCCACGGGATGATCTGGGCGGCGACGCCGAGCGGCTGCGGCCGCCGGTTCGCGAAGGCGTACTCGAGCTTGTCTGCCCAGCCCGCGTGGTAGAAGAAGTGGGCGGCGGCCAGCGGCAGATCGACGTCGCGCGACTCCTTGATCGGCTTCCCGCCGTCGAGCGACTCGGCCACGGCGAGCTCGCGGCTTCGCTCCTGGAGGATGCGGGCGATCCGGAAGAGGTACTTCGCGCGCTCGGCGGGCCGCAGCTCGGACCACGTCGCGAAGCCGTCGCGGGCGGCCGACACCGCCGCGTCGACATCCTCTGGGCCGGCCTGGGCGACCTCCGCCAGCGGCTCCTCGTCGGCCGGCGAGATCGTCGTGAACCACTCGCCGGAGCGTGGCTCGACCATCTCGCCGCCGACGTAGAGGCCGTAGCGCTCCTCGAGCGAGACGATCGCGCGTGACTCGGGCGCCGGCGCGTACGCCCAATCGAGGCCGGTCTCTCCCGAACGTGGCTCGACGTCTGTCATCAGTCCACCGTGAAGCGGTCGGGGGACTCGTACAGGCCGGTCTTCTGGGTGCGGATCTGCATGAGCACGTCGTTCAGGAGCGACGACGCGCCGAACCGGAACCGGTGCGGCGTGAGCCAGTCGCGGCCGAGCGTCTCGTGGAGCACGCACAGGTACTGGATCGCCTGCTTCGAGTGGCGGATGCCACCGGCCGGCTTCATCCCGACGACCCGGCCCGTCTCGACGTGGACGTCGCGGATCGCCTCGAGCATGCACAGCGTCACGGGCAGCGTCGCGGCCGGGCTCACCTTGCCCGTCGACGTCTTGATGAAGTCAGCGCCCGCGGCCATCGCCAGGAGCGAGGCCCGGCGGACGGCGTCGTAGGTGCCCAGCTCGCCGGTCTCGAGGATGACCTTGAGATGGGCGGGGCCGCACGCCTCGCGCACCTTCACGATCTGGTCGTACACCTCGGCCATGCGACCCGACAGGAATGCTCCCCGGTCGATGACCATGTCGACCTCGTCAGCGCCCAGCTCGACCGCGGCCCGCGCCTCGGCCACCTTGATCGCGATCGGCGACTGGCCCGACGGGAACGCCGTCGCCACCGACGCGACGCGGACGCCCGAGCCGTCGACCCGCCTCCTGGCCTCGACGACGAGCGTCGGATAGATGCACACGGCCGCGACCGACGGCACCGAGGTGTCGACCGGATCGGGCCGCATCGCCTTGGCGCAGAGCGCCGCCACCTTGCCCGGCGTGTCCGCCCCCTCCAGAGTCGTGAGGTCGATCATCCGGACGATCAGATCGAGCGCTTCGAGCTTCGACCCGCGCTTGATCGAGCGCTTTGCGAGGTCTGCGCTGCGCGCCTCGAGGGCGACCGCGTCAACCGCGCCGATCCGGGTCAGGCGCGGCTCGAACGGCTCGACCGCGCGGGCCGGCGAGGTGGCCTCTGCCATGCGACGGATCGTAGATCATGGCCGAAAGCGGCCAGGCCTCCGGCATATCCGTCGTCGTGGTTGTAGGATGGCCCCCGTTTTCTGACCACCTGGCTACGGGAGGCAATGTGAAGCGCCCACGCATCCTCGTGCTCGGAGCGCTCGCCGCTGTGATGGCGGTCGCTCTACTCGCCGCCGCCTGCGGGGGCGGCGACTCGGGGTCGTCCACACCAGCCGCGGGTTCCGGAGGCAGCGGCGGCAAAGTGTTCAAGATCGGGCTCGTGACCGACATCGGCGGGCTCGACGACAAGAGCTTCAACCACCTTGCGTTCGTCGGGATCCAGCGCGCCAAGTCGCAGCTCGGAATCGACTTCAAGGTGCTGGAGTCGCACCAGGAATCCGAGTACGTCCCCAACCTCCAGACCCTGGCGGCCGCTCACTACGACCTCGTGATCGCGGTCGGCTTCCTCATGGACGGCGCCATCAAGAAGGTCGCGAAGGCCTATCCAAGCACCAGCTTCGCGATCATCGACGACGCGCCCACGCCGGCTCTGGCGAACGTTCAGGGGCTCTTGTTCAAGGAGCAGGAGTCGGGCTACCTCGCCGGGTATCTGGCGGCGCTCGAGTCGAAGACGGGCACCGTCTCGACCGTCGGCGGCCAGAAGATCCCGCCGGTCGACCACTACATCGCGGGCTACCAGGCGGGAGCCAAGGCCGCGAACCCCAAGATCAAGACCCTGAACGACTACTCGAACTCGTTCACCGACACGGCGAAGTGCAAGCAGCTCGCCCTGAACCAGATCTCGCAGGGCTCTGACGTCGTGTTCCAGGTTGCCGGCGGCTGCGGCCTCGGCGCGCTCAGCGCGGCCAAGGAGAAGGGCGTCTGGGGCATCGGCGTCGACGCCGACCAGGCCTACCTGGGCGACTACATCCTGACCAGCGCGATCAAGAAGGTCGACGTGGCCGTGTTCGACACGATCAAGCAGATCGTGGACGGCACGTTCACCGGCGGCGGCGTCACGACGTTCGACGCCACGAAGGGCGCGACCGGCCTCGGCACGGTCAACCCGGCCGTCTCGGCGGCCAACCTCGCGAAGCTCGACGACGTGACAGCCCAGCTGAAGTCGGGCTCGATCACCCCGCCGGACACGGTTCCGTGATCCAACTGCCGGAGGGGCGGGAGTCCCGCCCCTCCGGCTCCCCGTGATCCACGAAATGCCCGACGCAACGCTGCTCGAGCTCCGCGGCATCACCAAGCGCTTCGGCGACCTGGTGGCAAACGACGGCGTGGACCTCGACGTCAGCCCGGGCGAGGTCCACGCCCTCCTCGGCGAGAACGGCGCCGGGAAGTCGACGCTCATGAACGTCCTCTACGGGCTGACGTCGCCCGATTCGGGCGAGATCCGCTTCGACGGCAAGCCGCTGCGGCTGCGCTCGCCGCGCGACGCGATCGACGCGGGAATCGGGATGGTGCACCAGCACTTCATGCTGATCCCGGTGATGACCGTGGCCGAGAACATCGTGCTGGCCTCCGAGCCGCGCGAGGGGCCCCTGCTCGACTACGGGAAGGCGAGCGAGATCGTGCGCGACCTGTCCGAGCGGTACGGCCTCGCAGTCCGGCCCGGCGAGCGCGTGGAGTCGATCGGCGTCGCGCAGCAGCAGCGCGTCGAGATCCTGAAGGCGCTCTACCGCAGCGCGCGGCTGCTCGTGCTCGACGAGCCGACGGCGGTGCTCACGCCGCAGGAGACGCACGAGCTCTTCGGCGTGATCCGGTCGCTCAAGGAGCAGGGCACCTCGATCATCTTCATCACCCACAAGCTCGGCGAGGTGCTCGAGATCGCAGACCGCATCACCGTGCTGCGGCGCGGCAAGGCTGTCGCCACCGTGCCGGCGGCGGGGACGTCCGAGCGGGAGCTCGCGGAGCTCATGGTCGGTCGTCCCGTGCTGCTGCGAGTCGAGAAGGGCGCGGCGCAGCCCGGCGAGGCACTCCTGACCGTGCGCGACCTGGTCGTCCACGACAGCCGCGGCCTCGAGGCGGTCCGGGGGGCGTCGTTCGAGATCCGGGCGGGCGAGATCGTGGGCCTCGCAGGCGTCGACGGGAACGGCCAGAGCGAGCTTGTCGAGGCGCTCACCGGCCTCGCGAAGCCGACCGCCGGGAGCATCGTCGCGGAAGGCCACGAGATTGCCGGCCACGGCGCCCGGGCGAGCTTCGAGGCGGGTGTGGGCCACATCCCCGAGGATCGCCAGCGCCGCGGGCTCGTGCTCGACTTCACGCTCGCCGAGAACCTCGGGCTGCGCGATATCCGCCAACCGCCCGCCTCACGCTTCGGCATGCTCCACCCGCGCGCGATCGCCGAGCGCGCACGGCGGCTCCTGAGCGAGTTCGACGTCCGCGGCGGCGGGCCCGGTACGCGGGCCGGGGCGCTCTCCGGAGGCAACCAGCAGAAGGTCGTCATCGCCCGCGAGATGTCGGGCACGCGCCGGATCCTGATCGCGGCCCAGCCGACGCGCGGCCTCGACGTCGGGGCGATCGAGTTCGTCCACCAGCGGCTCGTCGCCGTGCGCGAGCTGGGTGCCGCGATCCTGCTCGTGAGCTTCGAGCTGGAGGAGATCCTCTCGCTGTCTGACCGGATCCTGGTCATGTACGAGGGCCGGATCGTCGCCGAGCACACGCCGGACGTGAGCAAGGCCGCACTTGGAGTCGAGATGATGGGCGGCCGGAGCACCGCCGCGGTGTGACCGAGCGGATCAAAGCCTGGCTGCGGGCGAAGGCGCCCGCCGTGCTCCTCCCGGTCGGGACGACCATTCTTGCGTTCGCGATCGGCGGCCTCGTCGTGGCGGCCACGGGGCACAACCCGATCGCGGCGTACAAGGCGATCTTCGACGGCTCCGGCCTGAACTACCTGCTGCCGTGGACGTCGGCGGAGGACAAGGACTTCGCGGCGCTCAACCTCCAGCAGACGCTGATCCTGACGACGCCGCTCATGCTGACGGCGCTCGCCGTGGCGCTGCCCTTCAGGTGCGGCATGTTCAACATCGGCGGCCAGGGCCAGTACGTCGTGGGCATCGTCGCGGCGATCATCGTCGGCAGCCACGCCGCCGGCCTCTCGACGCCCGTGCACCTGACGCTGGCGATCCTGGCCGCGGCCCTCGCGGGCGCGGTCTGGGGCGGGATCGCCGGCGCCATGAAGGCCACGGTCGGCGCCCACGAGGTGATCTCGACGATCATGCTGAACTGGATCGCGATCTACGGGGCGCAGTACCTCTTCGAGCTGAACGGCCCGCTCCAGGGGCCGCTGCCGGACGTCCCGCAGTCCGCCGAGGTCGCGGACTCGGCCAAGCTGCCCGCCATCTGGGGCGTCCTCCAGCCGCTCCACGCGGGCATCTTCCTGGCCCTGGCCATGCTCGTCGTCTACTCCGTCCTCATCAACCGCACCGTGTTCGGCTACGAGGTGCGGGCCGTTGGCCACAACGCCGACGCCGCCCGCTACGGCGGCATCCCCGTCGCGCGCAGCTACATGGCGACGCTTGCAATCGGCGGCGCCTTTGCAGGCCTGGCCGGCGCGTGCGACGTGCTCGGGTGGGAGTTCCACATCGTCACCAACGACATCGCCGTCAGCCAGGTCGGCTTCATCGGCATCGCCGTGGCGCTGCTCGGCCGGAACTCGGCGGTCGGGATCGCGTTCGCGGCGCTCCTTTTTGGCGGGCTCCAGGTCGGCACGTCGTCGCGCGCACTCGACCCGAGCGTGTTCCCGCCCCAGCTGGCCGGCAACCTCGCGATCATCATCCAGGGCCTGATCATCCTCTTCGTCGGCGCGCAGCTCCTGCTGGTGTACGCGTGGCGGGCTCGCCGGCGCCGGCGGGCGGAGCCGCCGACGACCACTCTCGTGGAGCCGACCTCGGCGTGACGGCGCTCGACCGCATCCCGCGCGGGGCCCGCGGCGTCGCGATCCTGGGGATCGTCGTCGGCCTGGTCGGCCTCGAGCTGGCGCTCCCGCCGCTCCAGGTGCAGGCGGCGGCCGTGCCCGTCGTCCTGGGCCTCGCCGCGCTGGCGTGTGCGATCTGGGCGCTCACCCGCGACGAGCGCAAGCTCGGCCTGTGGACGCTCTTCGTCGCGGTCGTGGCGACGGCGTTCGCGATCTGGGTGCAGGGAAAGAGCGACTCGTCGACCGCGCTGGTCGTGAACAGCGGCCTCTTCGCCGCCATGCTCGTCTATGCCACGCCCCTGGCCTACGCGGCGCTGGGGGGCATCTTCTGCGAGCGCTCGGGCGTCGTGAACATCGGCCTCGAGGGGATGATGCTGACCGGCGCGTTCTTCGGGATCTGGGGCACGGTCTGGAGCGGCTCCTGGGTGATCGGCCTCGTCGTGGCGATGCTGGCGGGGGCGGTGGTCGCCCTGGTGCACGCGGTGTTCGCGATCCACCTGAGAGCCGACCAGATCGTCACGGGGACGGCGATCAACTTCCTCGCGCTCGGCGTCACCGGCTACCTGTTCATCGACATCTACGGCTCGAACGGGACGCCGGCGTCGATCGACTCCGTGCCAGACATCTCGCTCCCGGGCATCCGGTCGATCCCCGGCATCGGCGGCGTCTTCGGATCGCTCAACCTGATGATCTGGCTCGTGTTCGGGCTGCTCGTCCTGACCGAGGTCATCCTGTTCCGCACGCCGATCGGCCTTCGCATCCGCTCCGTCGGCGAGCATCCGCGGGCGGCGGACACGGTTGGCATCCCCGTCTACCGGATCCGTTACATCTGCGTCATCCTGTCGGGAATGCTGGCGGCCATGGGCGGCGCCTATCTGTCGATCGGCTTCGTCGGGTCGTTCGGCCAGAACATGACGGCCGGGCGCGGGTTCATCGCCCTCGCCGCGGTCATCTTCGGGAAGTGGCGGCCGTACGGGGCGTTCGGGGCGTGCCTGCTCTTCGGCTTCGCGAGCGGCCTGGCCGACCGGCTCCAGTCGGTGGCCGGCGTCTCGCCCAACCTGCTGAACACCCTGCCGTACGTCCTCACGCTGATCGCCCTCGTCGGCCTGGTCGGCCGCTCGCGGCCGCCGGCGGCCGACGGTCAGCCATACGTGAAGGGCTAGCCCGGCCGCGTGCGCATCGTCGACGTGATCGCGAGGAAGCGCGACGGCCGTGAGCTCTCGGCCGCCGAGATCCGGGCCGTGGTCGACCCGGACGTGCCCGATTACCAGGTGGCTGCGTTCCTGATGGCGGTCGTCCTTCGGGGCATGAGCGACCGCGAGACGGCCGACCTGCTCGAGGCGATGGTCGACTCCGGCGAGCGGATCGACCTCTCGCCCGTCGGCCGCCCGGTGGCCGACAAGCACTCGACGGGAGGCGTTGGCGACAAGACGACGCTCGTCGTGGCGCCGCTGGTCGCGGCCTGCGGCACGCCCGTCGCCAAGCTCTCCGGACGGGGCCTCGGGCATACCGGCGGGACGCTCGACAAGCTCGAGTCGATCCCCGGCTTCCGCGTCGACCTCTCGATCCCCGAGCTCGTCTCGCAGGTCGCCGAGCATGGGATCGCCGTCGCCGCGCAGACAGCCGACATCGTCCCCGCGGACAAGCGCCTCTACGCCCTGCGCGACGTCACGGCCACAGTGCACTCCATCCCGCTGATCGCCACGAGCATCATGTCCAAGAAGATCGCCGCTGGCGCGTCGCGGCTCGTGCTCGACGTCAAGGTGGGCCAGGGCGCCTTCATGGAGGACCTGGAGTCGGCGACCGTGCTCGCGCGGGCGATGATGCGCCTTGGCGACGCCGCCGGCCTCCCGACCACCTGCATGCTCGCGCCGATGGATGAGCCACTGGGATGCGCCGTCGGAAACGCGCTCGAGGTGGCCGAGGCGGTCGCGACACTCGAGGGCGACGGGCCCGCCGACCTCACCGAGCACTGCCTGATCGCGGCCGGCCTCATGCTCGGCGACCGCGCACCGGCTGAGGAGGCGCTCCGCTCCGGGGGCGCGATGGCCGCCTACCGCGAGTGGATCGCCGCGCAGAGCGGCGACCCCGACGCCGATCTGCCCCGCGCTCCCAACGTCACCGAGGTGCGCGCGGATCGTGCGGGCACGGTCGAACGGTGCGGCTCGCGCGCGATCGCCGAGGCTGCGACGCACCTGGGCGCCGGACGCGCACGGAAGGAGGACGCGGTCGACCACGCGGTCGGGATCGTCGTCCACAGGAAGCGCGGCGACCGGGTCGAGGCCGGCGACGTGCTCGCGACCGTCCACTCACGCGGGCCGGCCGACGAGGAAGCCGTCCGCGCCGCGTTCGTCCTCACCGACGAGGACGTTGAGCCCGAGCCCGTCGTGTTCGAGGTACTTACGGGGTAGCAGGGCGGGCGCCGTGGAGCTGCTCCGCCGAGCGGCAGAGCGGCGCGACGACGGCAGCCACGACGGTCACGTCGCGCGGCAGGTCAGCCCAGTGGACGCGGGCAAACGGCGAGAACGCCCCGCCGGGCGCCGCCACAGCGACCTGGAGCACGCGATCGGTCGAGCGGACGACGACTCCACAGGCCCGGTCGGCGACAATCCAGAGCGTGCGGTCGACGAGCGTCTGCGCCTCGTCCGCCCCGCGGCCGGGACGGAGCGCAGCACCGACGTCGGTGACGACCTCGGCGGACTCCGAGAGCCCGAGCAGCGGCAGGAGCGACTCCGCACTCGGAGGCCATGCCCCGTCGCCGCTCATCCCGTGGCCGCCGCCAGCAGGGTGGTGCCCGTGAGGGTGAGCACGATCCCGGCGATCTGGATCCGGGCCGGACGCTCGCGCAAAAAGACCACGCTCAGGACGACGCTCAACGACGCGAACTGCGCGCCGCAGACCGAGGCGACGCTGACCGGGCCGCGGTCGACGGCCGCGACGAACGCCCCGAACGCGACGGCGTCGACCGCTCCCACGGCACAGAGCCGCCACAGGTCGGGGCGCGACACCGAGACTCGGGGGCGCCGGAGCACGATCGGCACGAGGACGATGAGGGCGCAGAACCTGCCGATGGTCACCGCGGTGAACGGGTCGAGCGGATCGGTCAGCCCGTACATGACGAACATCACGCCGAAGACGCCACCGGCCAATATGGCCCAGCCCGCGCCGCTCGCACGCCGCTCCCCGCTCTCCGCGCACGAGAGCGACGTTCCGATCACGGCGAGGACGATCCCGACGACCACGGCCGTGCCGACCTGCTCGCCGCCGGCGATCGCCACGAGCGCCGCGATGCCACCCTCGAGCCCGACGAGCGGCGCGACCACCGCCAGGGTCCCGCGCCGGATCGCCACGATGTAGCACCCGAAGCCGGCCAGCTCGAGGAGCCCCGCGGCAGCGGCGGCGGGAGCGTGTGACCAGGCGTCGCCGCTCGGAGCTCCCTCGAACGCGAGAGCCAGCGGCAACGTCACGGCCGTGCTCGACGCGAGGACCGCCAGCGTCGTCACCGCGAGGTCGATGCGGCGGCTGA
>JBOHBE010000338.1:0-10894 GCA_050698235.1 Gaiellales bacterium | reverse complement strand
CCTCGTGGACGCCCGGGACGACGTCCTCGCCGTCGACCACGATCGACTCCGAGCGGGGTGCCCTGAGCGCCACGTGGAGCACCGAGCGCCCCTCGGTCTCGTTGATGCGCTCGCCCGAGAACATCGCGTCGATCCGCAAGCGGAGCGCGCGCTCCTCGGCGAGCCGGAGCAGGAGCCCGATCGTCTCGTCGGTCGCCCGGTGCTTGGAGTAGTCGAGGTAGAGGCCGACCGCCTCGACGGTCATCCGCTCGCCGCGGGCGGGATCGGCGGCGAAGAGGTCGCGCAGGTGCGCGTTCTGTAGCGCGGCCGCGTGATCCTCGAGCGCCGCCCAGACTGGGGTCTGCCGCAGAGGCTGCATGTCGGGGGCATTCTGGTCCCGCGGAGGCGCGGGCGCCACCCAGTAGTCTTGCGGCCGATGAGCGCGATGCGCGACACGATGGCAACGCAGCCGTCCCTGCTGCGCGAGCTCCTGGCAGACGGCGGGCCGACGGAGGCCGCCGCCGGGCGCATCCGGGGCCGCCGGGTGCTGCTGGTCGGCACCGGCACGAGCTGGCACGCCGCCAACCAGGGCGCATGGCTGCTTCGGGCGGCTGGCGCTGAGGCGTGGCCGATCCAGGCCGTCGATGCCGCCGACCACGGTCCGCGGCCCGGAGCCGGCGACGCGCTCGTCCTTCTGAGCCACCGCGGCACCAAGCGCTACACCAACACGGTTCTCGAACGGGCGCGGGCCGACGGCGCCGAGACGGTCGTCATCTCGGGGCGCGGAGCACCGGGCGCCGACATCGAGACGAGCGATCCCGAGACGTCGGCCGCCTTCACCGCGAGCCACCTCGGCGCGCTGATGCGCGTGGCCCAGATCGCGGTCGCGCTCGGTGCGGATCTCGGCCGCCTCGAGCAGGTGCCGGACATCGTCGAGGCGGTGCTCGACGCGCCCGATCCCGGCGTCGACTCGCCGGGGCGGCTGCTCGAGTTCGTCGGGGCGGGGCCGAACCAGTGGACGGCGGCCGAGGGCGCGCTCAAGGTGCGCGAGACGTGTTACGTCGCGACCCAGGGGCTCTCGGTCGAGCAGCTCCTGCACGGGCCGTCGGTGGCGCTCCGGGAGGGCGACACGCTGGTGGCGCTGAACGGCAACGGGCCCGGCGAGGGCCGGCTGCTCGAGATCGCCCGCCTTGCCGAAGCCTGCGGCGCCCGCGTGCACACGATCGCCGCGACCTACCCGTCCGAGCTGCTGTCGATCTTCCCGCTCACGACGGCGGTGCAGCGGATCGCGCTCGACCTCGCCGAGTCGCTTGGGACGAACCCCGACTCGTTCGGCCGCGACCTGCCGGGTCGCGCCGAAGCGCTCGGCGCGATCGAGCTCTAGCCTGAAAAATCGGTGCCAGGCACCAATTTTTCATCCCTGATCGCGAGGCCCGCTCTACTTGTAGATGCTCTCGCTGAGAATCATGCCGCCGACGAAGAGCACGAACATCATCGGGTAGCGCAGCCACCATCGCTGCCGCACGAAGATCAGCTGGCGCAGGAGGAACCATCCCATGCTCCATCTATCGACGGTGAGCTGGGCGAACTGAACGTACGTGTCCTGGTTTACGCCCGCCGGCTCAGAGCGCGCCGCCCGCCGCGTGCGGCGCCGTCGGGTCGGCCGCCTCGGCGCCGCCCTCGCGGGCCAGGTACTCCTCGGCCAGGAGCGGGTTCTCGCGGGCCCGTTCTACCACCCTCAGGAGATCCGACATCGACGAGACCTCCTCGACCTGCTCCTTGATGAACCACTGCATGAACTGCTCGCCGGCGTAGTCGCCGTGCTCGCGCGCGAGCGCTGCAAGGGCGTTGATCTGGCTGGTCACACGCCGCTCTTGCTCGAGCGCGAGGGCCACCGGCTCGACGGTGTCGCCAAAGGTCGTGCGGGGCGCCTCGACGCCCGGGATGACCACGTCCTCGCCGGCGTCGAGCAGATACTGCACCATCATCATCGCGTGGTTTCGCTCCTCGAGCGACTGACGGTAGAAGTGCGCCCCCAGGCGCGGGAGGGTCTCTGCGTCGTAGTGGACGGCCACCGCCGCGTACTGCTGCGAGGCCCCGAACTCGTAGGCGATCTGCTCGTTCAGCGCCTTCACGAAGCGGTTGTCGGACATCGGATCTCCTTGTCGGTCGGCGACGAGTAACCTACTCCGCGTCATGGCCACGGTGCGCGCCATCCACGTCTCGGCCGTGAAGTCGCTGCGCCTCACGAAGCTCGCCGAGGCCCAGATCGAGCGCGACGGCATCCCGGGCGACCGCCGGTTCGCGCTGCTCGATCCGACCGGCCGGGTGGCGACGCAGCGCGAGATCGGGGCGTTCGCCCAGATCCAGAGCCGCTACGACCCCGCGACCGGCGAGCTGGCGCTCGTCTTACCGGACGGGACGGAGGTGGCCGCGGCAGTGAACGGCGGACGGCCGGCGTCGACCAACCTGTGGGGCCGCGACATCGAGGGCCGTGCGATCGACGGGCCCTGGTCGGAAGCCGTGTCCGAGGCCGTCGGGCGCCCGCTCACCATGCTCGAGCTCCCGGAAGGGATCCGGGCGCTCGACTCGCACCCTGTCTCGCTGCTCTCCGAGGCGTCCGCAGCGGAGGTCGGCCGTCGCGGCGGCCGCGAGAGCTTCGACCCGCGCCGCTTCCGGCCCACGATCCTGGTCGACGGCCTCGGCGCCCACGAGGAGGACGAGTGGGTGGGCCGGAGCGTCCGGGCGGGCGGCGCCCTCCTCTCTGTGATCCGGCTCGACCCGCGCTGCGCCCTCACCACGCGCGACCCGGAGACGGGCCAGCGGGACGCCGACACGCTCCACTGGCTCGCGTCCTACCGCCGCGGCGACGACGGCCAGGTCTACTGCGGTCTCTACGCCGACGTCCTCGAGCCGGGACGCGTGGCCGTAGGTGACACCGTCGAACCGCTGGGAGACGCCGGATGACCGTCGCGCCGTTCCGAAACCACCTGCCCGTCAAGATCCGGTTCGGCGAGGGCGTCGCGGCCGACCTCGCGTCGGTGCTCGCCGACGAGGGATCGACCCGGCCGCTGATCGTGATCGATCAGGGCCTCGAAGGCCTCGTCGCAGAGGTGGCAGCCGCGATCGCTCCGCTCACCGGCGCCGAGCGGTTCGAGAAGGAGCCTGGCGAGCCGACCGTGACGCTCGTCGAGGAGGCCGCGGCCCGCCTCTCGGACACGGGCTGCGACGCCGTCGTGGCGATCGGCGGCGGCTCGGCCATGGACACCGCCAAGGCCGCCAGGCTCGTCGCCGGCCAGGGCGAGCGGTACCTGCGCTTTGCGCGCGGCGAGGTGGCCTACACGCCTCCCACGATCCCGCTCGTGTGCATGCCGACGACCGCCGGCACTGGCTCGGAGGTCTCGGGCGGCGCCGTCATCACCGACGACGCGACTCACACCAAGGCCGGCATCGCAAGCCCGCTCCTGCGCGCACAGCACGCGCTCGTCGACCCCGTCCTCACCTGGGGGCTTCCGCCGGGCATCACCGCGATGACCGGGATCGACGCCCTCGCACAGGCGATCGCCGCGGTCGTCGTCAGGGCCGCGACGCCGGTGGGCGACGGCGTGGCGCTCGAGGCGACGCGGCTCGCAGGCGGTGCGCTCGTGCGGGCGGTCCGCGACGGGTCCGACCACGACGCCCGCTCCGACATGGCATGCGCCAGCCTCCTGGCGGGCCTGGCGATGAACATCTCCGACTGCGGCGCCGAGCACTCGCTGGGCCAGGCCATCGGCGGCATGTTCGGCCTCCCGCACGGGCTTACGATCGCGCTCGTTCTGGCCGAGACGATGGACCGCGACCGGCGGTTCGTCCCGGAGCGGTTCGAGCGCATCGCCGACGCCCTCGAAGAGCCGCAGGACGGCTCGCGGGACGGGTCACGGGCGATCCGTGCCGTGACTCGCATCCTGAACGAGCTCGAGTTCGACACGCTCGAGGCCGTGGGCGTGCGCGAGGAGCACCTCGACGAGCTGACCGAGAAGGCGCTCGCGGACTACTTCATCAGCATCGCGCCCGAGCCGTGGTCGGCGGTCGAGGTGCGCGAGGCGTACGCACAGGGGCTGGCGCTCGGTGGACATCGTTAGCGCTCCGCTCCGCCGCGTCGCCGGCGTGTTCGGGCGGCTGCTCGACCGCATCGGCGAGCGACTGCGGCCGAGCCTGATCCGGTGGGAGGGGCTGTCCGGGCCGGTCCAGCTCGTGATCGTGTTCCCGATCGTCACGGCGGCCATCTTCCTGATGCACCTCGCGTTTCTCAACCTCTCGGTCACGCGATCGTTCTTCTACGGCGTGTTCTGGGCCATCCCCGGGACAGCCGCGGTCGTGATCGCGACCAAGACCGAGGCGGCCAAACGACGACACGGAGGTTCCGATGGCGGCGAGTGAAATCCCCGGCGAGCGCGGCGCACGGATCTCCCTGGACGGCGCCGTCGCGGTGGTGACCGGTGCGACGGCGGGCATCGGCGCTGCGACCGCCCGCGCCCTCCACGAGCGCGGCGCGAAGGTGGTCGTCGCCGCCCGGCGGGCGGATCGGCTGGAAGAGCTCGCGAGCGAGATCGGCGGGCTCGCCGTCCCCTGCGACGTCGGCGACTGGGACCAGGTGCAGGACCTCGTCAGGAAGACCGTCGAGTGGGGTGGCCGGATCGACGTGATGGTGAACAACGCGGGCGTCGGGACGTTCGGACGGCTGCACGAGGCCGACCCGGCGGCGGCCGCGGCGATGGTGCGGGTGAACATCATGGGCGTCATCCACGGCGTCCGAGCCGCCGGCGAGCGGATGGCGAAGCAGGGCTCGGGCGGCATCGTGAACGTCTCGTCGATCGTCGGCGAGTTCCCCGATCCGGGCGGCGGGGCCTATGCGGCGTCGAAGGCCGCCGTCGACCTGCTCACGCGCACGGCGTACCGCGAGCTGCGCGACGAGGGCGTGCACGTCGTCCTGGTGAAGCCCGCCCTGACCGACACCGAGTTCTCGTCCGTCGCCCGCGGCACCGGCCGCCGGATGGGCGGAGACCCGCCCGAGAAGGTCGCCCGCTGGATCTGCGACGCGCTCGAGTCCGGCTCCGCCAACGTCGGATACCGCTGATCGCGCCACGACGTACACTTCGGCCATGGCGACGACGAGCGCACCTCAAGAGCTGTACTTCACCCCCGACCAGGAGGCGAACAGGCTGATCGCCACCGACCCCAACGCGCTTCTGATCGGCTTCGCGCTCGATCAGCAGGTGACAGTGCAGAAAGCCTTCTCGGGGCCGCTCGAGCTGAAGCGCCGGCTGGGACACCTCGATCCCGCCCGCATCGCCGCCACCCCGCCAGAGGAGTTGTCCGAGGTCTTCCGCGCCCGGCCCGCGATCCACCGCTTCCCGGGCGCGATGGCCGATCGCGTGCAGAAGCTCTGCGCGACGATCGCCGCCGACTACGACGGCGACGGCGGCCGCGTGTGGACCGAGGCGGCGTCGGGCGCCGACCTGCGCAAGCGCCTCGCCGCCCTTCCGGGGATCGGCGACATGAAGGTGCGCTCGCTGATCGCGACGGTCGTCAACCGCTACGGCGTGCGGCCTCCCGGCATCGAGGACGTGCTCCCGGGCCATCCGACGCTCGGTGACGTCGACTCGCCCGAGGCGCTCGACGCCTACCAGGCGGCGAAGCGGGCCTACAAGGCGAAGCTGCGCGCGGCCAAGACGTGATCGTCGAGAAGAGCATGCACTCCGGGTGGCTCTCGAACAGCTACCTGGTCGGAGATCACGAGGGCGGCACGGGCGTGCTGATCGACGCCGGGGGGCCCGTCATGCCGCTGATCGAGGCCGTCGGGCGCCACAAGCTCACCGTCTCGCACCTGCTCGTGACCCACTCCGACCACGACCACATCGCCGAGGCGAAGACGTACACGAGCCGCTTCGACCTCCAGGTGCTGGCGCACCCGGTCGAGGCCGAGCGCATGGACCGTGTCGACGGGATGCTCGAAGACGGCGACGAGGTGACGGCCGGCGATCTCGCCATCACCGCGCTCCTCACTCCGGGGCACAGTCCGGGCCACCTGTCGTTCCTCGTGAACGGCACCGACTGCTTCACGGCCGACGTCCTCTTCCACGGCACCGTCGGAGGCACGATGCGCGACAGCTACGAGAGCCTCCATCACTCGATCATGGATGTCCTCATGAAGCTCCCGCCCGAGACACGCGTCCACCCGGGTCACACCGACCCGACCACCATCGGGGCGGAGTGGGAGGAGAACGTTTTCGTCCGGCTCTGGCGCGGCGTTGATCCCGTGGGAGCCGAGCCGTGCACGGTGAACGACCGCGCCGCGACGCTCGAGCTCTTCGCCCCCGACTACGACGGAGGGCACAAGGGGCTCGTGAAGTGGGAGGACGGAAGCCACGATGTGGTCCCGGGCAGCCGGGTCGTGAAGGGAGCGCTCCGATGACCGAGAACACGGCCTTGACGATGCCACTCAGCCGCAGCCGCAAGATCTCGATGCTCGTGCTCACGATTCTGCCGTTCGTCGGCCTCGTGGCGGCGGTGACGCTGCTGTGGAACGAGGCGGTCGGCTGGACAGACCTCGCCCTGTTCCTCGGGCTCTACGTCATCTGCGGTTTCGGCATCACGATCGGGTACCACCGCATGCTGACGCACCACGCGTTCGAGGCGGTGCCGCCGCTCAAGGCCGCCCTCCTCGTCGCCGGATCGTTCGCACTCCAGGGATCGGCGCTCGACTGGGCGATCGACCATCGCACGCACCACGCCTACTCCGACAAGGAGGGCGATCCCCACAGCCCGCACCACGGCTTCGCGCGCGGCCCGATCGGCGCCATCAAGGGCCTCCTGCACGCGCACATGGGCTGGATGTTCCGGCACAACCGCACCGACCAGGAGCGCTACGGCAAGGACATCCTCCAGGATCCGCTGACCATGACGGTCTCGCGCCTCTTCCCGCTGTGGGCGGTGCTCACGTTCGTCGTCCCGTTCGTGCTCGGCGGCCTCCTCACCATGTCGTGGAAGGGCGCGGTCACGGGCCTCCTCTGGGGCGGCCTCGTGCGCCTCTTCTTCAACCACCACGTCACGTGGAGCGTCAACTCGATCTGCCACTTCTTCGGGAAGCGGCCGTTCTCGACGAGCGACCAGTCGACGAACAACTGGGTGCTGGCGCTGCCCTCGCTCGGCGAGTCGTGGCACCACAACCACCACGTGTTCCCCACATCGGCCTTCCACGGGCTGTCGTGGCGCCAGATCGACCTCTCGGCCCTCGTCATCGCCGGCTGGGAGAAGATCGGGCTCGTCCGGAACGTCCGCAAGCCGACGTCGGAGCAGATCGTCCGCAAGCTGACTCCGTCGGCGCACGCCTGACCGGTCCGTCCTCGCCCGCCGCCATGCTCCTGGCATGCCCGGCGACCTGATCCTGCACGGCGACAACCTGGCGCACATGGCCGACTTTCCGGACGGCGCGTTCCGGATGGTCTACGCCGACCCGCCGTTCAACACCGGTCGTGCGCAGACCCGCACCACCGTCCGCGTGACGCCCGACGCCGCCGGCGACAGGACCGGATTCGGGGGGCGCCGCTACCGCACCGAGCTGCTCGAGCGCTCGTCGTACCGCGACTCGTTCGACGACTACCTCGGATTCCTCGAGCCCCGCCTGCGCGAGATCCACCGCCTGCTCGACGCTGAGGGCACGCTCTACCTGCACCTCGACCAGCGCGAGGCGCACTACGTGAAGCTGCTGCTCGACGAGATCTTCGGGCGCGAGTGCTTCCTGAACGAGCTCGTGTGGGCCTACGACTACGGCGCCAAGCCGAAGCGGCGCTGGCCGGCCAAGCACGACACGATCCTCGTGTATGTCCGCGACCCCGGCGCCTATCTCTTCGACTCGGCGGCGGTCGAGCGCGAGCCGTACATGGCGCCGGGGCTCGTCACGGCCGAGAAAGCCGCGCGCGGCAAGCTCCCGACCGACGTCTGGTGGCACACGATCGTCTCGCCGACCGGCCGCGAGAAGACCGGGTACCCGACCCAAAAGCCCGTCGGCATCGTGCGGCGGATGCTCCAGGCGTCGACCCGGCCAGGCGACCGGGTGCTCGACCCGTTCGCCGGATCCGGGACGCTGGGGGCGGCGGCGGCCGAGCTCGGCCGGCGCTACGTCCTGATCGACGAGAGCGACGAGGCGGTCGCCGTCATGGAGCGGCGGCTGGGCGGTCTCGCTCCAGCACCCGCACGCCGTCGCGCGTAGCGACAACGGCGTCCGACGCGAACCCCAGGAAGAACCCGTGTGCAACCACGCCGGGAACGTCGGCCACGTCGCGGGCGAGCGCGGCCGGGTCGACCCACTCGGCGCGCGTGCAATGGAGGATCCGGTTTCCCTCGTCGGTGACGAAGGGCTGCCCACCGTCGACGCGGAGCTCCGGCTCCCATCCCAGCTCGCGCAGGAGCCGCTCCGCGACCGGAAGCGCGAACGGGATCACCTCGACCGGGAGCGGCGCCCGCTCTCCGAGCCGCGAGACGAGCTTGGTCTCGTCGGCGACGACGACCATCCGCCGGCCCGCCGACGCCACGACCTTCTCGCGCAGGTGCGCCCCGCCCAGGCCCTTGATCAGGTCGAGGTGCGGGCCGATCTCGTCGGCCCCGTCGATCACCACGTCGAGCTGGGCGACATCGTCGAGCGTCAGGAGCGGGATCCCCAGCTCGCCGCAGCGCGCCGCGGTCGCGGCCGATGTGGGGACGCCGGCCACATCCTGGATGGCGCCCGAGGCCAGCCGCTCGCCCAGCGCGTCGAGCATCTTGGCAGCCGTCGACCCGCTTCCCAGCCCGAGCCGCATCCCCGAGCGCACGTACCGGTCGACGGCGGCGGCGCCCGCCTCGACCTTCAGGGCCGCGAGGTCGGTCACGCGGCCATCGCGTCGGCGACCGAAGCGGCGTCGGTGAGCGGCGCGCGGCAGGCGAACCGCTCGCAGATGTAGACGGCGGGGCGCCCCTCGACCAGGCCCTTGCCCTCGAGCAGCGGGACGCCCGGGGCGCCGCTGCCGTCGCCGAAGGCGTAGACCGCTGTGGGGTGAAAGCCGCGCCGGGCGGCGTCGCGGAGGGCGGCCGTGGCCGCATCGTCGCGCGGGCCGACGATGGCCACCTCGCGCGGCGGTGACAGGTACAGGTCGAGCGCCGAGAGGAGCTGGCCGAACGCGTGCGGCGCGCGGCCGACCATCTCGTGCGGGATGCGAAGCGTGGCGGCTGCCAGATTCTCGAGCTCGCGGTCGCCGTGGAGCCGCCCGATCCGGAGCAGGACGTGGGCCAGCAGCGAGTTCCCCGACGGCGTCGGGTTGTCGTCGAACTCCTTGTGCTGGGCGACCAGCTGCTCGGCGTCGCTGGCCGAGTACAGGAAGCCGCCGTTCCGGGGGTCGGAGAACAGCTCGTCGGCCGAGCGCGCCAGCACCTCGGCGCGGGCCAGGTGGCGGGCGTCGCCCGTCGCCGTCGCCAGCTCGAGCAGGCCGTGCGCGACGGCCGCGTAGTCGTCGAGGAACGCCGGGATGCGGGCGTCGCCGTCGCGGTAGGAGCGCAGCAGCCGCCCGTCGGGGCGGGTCATGTGCTCGTCGAGGAACGCGGCGCAGGCCAGGGCGGCTTCGAGCAGGTCATCGCGCTCGAGCCGCCACCCGCCCTGAGCGAGCGCCGCGAGCGCCAGCCCGTTCCAGGCGGCGATAGCCTTGTCGTCGCGACCCGGCTGGGGCCTGGCGTCGCGCGCCTCGAGCATCCGCGCCCTGATCGACTCGAGGTCGTCGGGCCGCTCGCCCGAGATGCGAAGCACGGTCGCGCCCTCGAAGTTCCCGGCCGCGGTCACGCCGTAGTAGGCCGCCGCCGTCGCCGCATCGTCCGGGCCGAGCACGCGCTCGAGGTCGGCGGGCGTCCAGACGTAGGTCGAGCCCTCGACGCCGTCGGTGTCGGCGTCCTGGGCCGAGGCGAACCCGCCCTCGGGGAGCCGCATCTCGCGCAGGAGGTAGTCGAGCGTCCCCTCGGCCACCTCGCGGTAGCGCGGCTCGCCGGTCGCGGCCCACGCCTCGAGATAGGCGGTGGCGAGCTGGGCGTTGTCGTAGAGCATCTTCTCGAAGTGCGGGACGAGCCAGACCCGGTCGACCGCGTAGCGGTGGAAGCCGCCGCCGACCAGATCGTGCATCCCGCCGAGTGACATCGCGTCGAGCGTGCCGCGTGCCATCGCAAGCGCATCCTCGCTGCCGGTGCGAGCGTGCTGGCGGAGCAGGAACCCGATCGCCGCCGACGGCGGGAACTTGGGCGCCGACCCGAACCCGCCCCACTCGGGGTCGTAGGCGTACCGAAGCGTCGGGATCGCCCCGGCCAGGATCTCGTCGGTCAGGGGATCCTGCGAGGCGGCCTGCTCGGCGGCCGCGCCCAGCGCCGACGTCAGCCGGTCGGCCATGCCCGTCACGTCGTCGCGGCGCGTCTTCCAGACGTCGTCCACGGCGGCCAGCACCTGCTGGAAGGCCGGCATGTTCATGCGCGGCTCCGGCGGGAAGTAGGTGCCGCCGTAGAAGGGGCGGCCGTCGGGCATCAGAAAGACGGTCATCGGCCAGCCGCCCTGCCCGGTCATCGAGACGACGGCGTTCATGTAGACCGCGTCGAGGTCGGGCCGCTCCTCGCGATCGACCTTGACGTTCACGAACAGGCGGTTCATGAGCTCGGCGGTCGCGACGTCCTCGAAGGACTCGTGCGCCATGACGTGGCACCAGTGGCACGCCGAGTAGCCGATCGAGTGCAGGATCGGCTTGTCCTCGGCCTGCGCCCGCTCCAGCGCCTCGGAGCCCCAGGCGTACCAGTCGACCGGGTTCTGGGCGTGCTGGAGGAGGTACGGGCTCGTCTCCCCCGCGAGGCGGTTCACGCGGAGGAGTCTAGT
>JBOHBE010000337.1:0-5950 GCA_050698235.1 Gaiellales bacterium | reverse complement strand
GAACCCTGCTCTCTCCGCACCGCGATCGTGCTCGGGAGGGTGCATCAGCAGCAGGGCGAATGCGCTGACGACGAACGTCCCGGCGTCGGTCGCGAGCGCCGCACCGGGGCCGGCGAGCGCGATCACGGCGCCACCGGCGGCCGGGCCGAGGACGCCGCCGGATGAGTGGGCGATCCCGAGCAGGGCGTTCGCACGCTGGAGCTCCGGTGCGCTCACGGTCTGCGGCACGAGGCCCGTCGAGGCCGGATCGAAGAACGCCGCGCCGACCCCGTGCACGCCCACCATCGCGACGTAGAGGCCGAGCGGCGGGTCGCCCGTCATCACCGCGAAGGCGAGCACGCCCGAGCTGACTGCCCGCAGTGCGTCGGCCGCCAGCATCACCCGGTGGCGCGACAGCCGGTCGGCCATGACGCCGCCGACGAGGATGAACGCGAGCCGGGCGACGATGTTGGACGCGTAGACGACGCCGACGTCGGTGGCCGAGCCGTCCTCCTCGAGGATCGCGAACGCCAGCGCGATCGGGGCGAGGTTGTCGCCGATCAGCGAGACGGTCTGGCCGGCGAAGAGCAGGCGAAACTCGCGCTCCCTGAGCGGTGCGATGGCGTCGGGCGTGCGCACGCGGCGCGATGCTAGATGATGGCCGCCTCGCCGGCCTCGGGCGCGCTCCTGATCAGCCCCAGGCGGTCAGCCAAGAGCTCCACGGTGCTGCCCTGGATCACCGTCGAGACGAGCACCGCGAAGAACACGATGTTGAAGAACTCGAGGCTTCGCGGGACACCGTCGAGCACAGGGAACGTGGCCAGGATGACGGGAACCGCTCCCCGCAGCCCGGCCCACCCGATCAACATCTTCTCGGCCGCCGTGTAGGGCTCGAAGGCAGTGGCGAGCAGTGTCGCGAGCGGCCGCGCCACGCAGGCGACGATCAGCCCGAGCAGCGTCCCCTCGACCAGGACGTCGCCGAGCTGGCTCGGGAAGACGAGCAGCCCGAACGCCAGGAACATGCCGATCTCGGCCACCGATGCCAGGCCCTGGTGAAACGCGTGGATCGACTCGCCGCCCGGGATGACGCGGTCTGCCAGCAGGAGCCCGGCCATGTAGACCGCGAGGAAGCCCGAGCCGCCGATGGCGCCTGCGGCCCCGTACGCCACCGCGGCGATCGAGGCCGAGGCGACGAGGAGCAGGCCCGACGGCGCCCCCTCCAGCCGTCGGAGCAGCGCGGCCCCGCCGAAGCCGACGATCGCACCTGCGACCGTCCCGATCGCCAGCTCGCGCACGAAGTAGCTCACCCCGTCGAACGCGCCGTAGCCCGGCGTCTGGATCAGCTCGACGAGGGATGTCACCAAGAGGACGGCAACGGGGTCGTTGAACCCGGCCTCCGCCTCGAGCGTCCGTGCAAGCCGCGCCGGAAGGTGCGAGCCTCGCATGAGCGCGAAGACGGCGGCGCCGTCCGTTGCCGACAGGATGGCGCCGAGCAGGAGGCCCTCCTTGGCGGTGAGGTCGAAGAGCCACGCGGCGAAGAGGCCGGCGACGAGCGCGGTGATGATGGTGCCCGCGACGGCGAGGAGCACCGCGCTGCGAAGGACTGGCCGGATCTGGCTGAGGCCCGTCGAGAGCCCGCCCTCGAACAAGATGAGGACGAGGGCCACCGTGCCGACGGACCGCGCGAGCGAGTAGTCGCTGAAGTCGATCCACCCGAGCCCGTCCGTCCCGATCGCCATGCCGATCCCGAGGAAGACGACGAGCGCCGGGAGCCTCACCCGGGCCGCGCCGAGCGAGGCGAAGACGCCCGTGGCCAGGAGCACGCCCGCGACCAGGATCAGGACGGCGTCATGCTGCATCGCTTACGGCTCGATCAGCCCGGCGCGGATCGCATACCGGGTGAGCTCGATGCGGTTTCGCAGGTTCAGCTTGTCGAGCAGGTTGTCGCGGTGGCGGTCGACGGTGCGAGGGCTGATGACGAGCATGTCGGCGATCTCGCGGGTCGTGTGGCCCTCGGCGACGAGCGCCAGGATCTCGGACTCACGCCGGGTGAGCTGTGCGAGACCCGGGTCCCCGCCGAGCTCCAGCACGCTGCCGAGCATCCGCCGCTCCGAGTCGGGGTACATGAACGGCTCGCCGCGCATGACGGCCCGGCACGCACGGATCAGGTCGTGGTCGGCGACCGACTTCAGCACGTACCCGCCGGCCCCGGCGCGGAGAGCCTCGAGGAAGTACTGCTCGTTGTGGTGCATCGAGAGCATCAGGATGCGAAGCCCCGGCACGCGCCGCGAGAGCTCGTGCGCCGCCTGGAGGCCACTCATGCGCGGCATGGTCACGTCGAGGACGGCCAGGTCGACCTCCTCGCGGATGGCGAGATCGACCGCCTCGAGCCCGTCGTCGGCCTCGCAGACCACGTCCATGTCGGGCTCCGTCTCCAGCACCATCCGCAGGCCACGGCGGACGACAGCGTGGTCGTCGGCGAGGAGGATGCGGATCCCCGCTCCGGGAACGCCGGTCATTCGCCGGCCGCCGCGATCGGCACCCGCAGCGAGACCTCGACGCCTCCGTTCTCGCTCGGCCTCGTTTCGAGGGTCGCTCCGATCGAGACCGCGCGTTCGCGCATCCCGCGCAGCCCGCCTCCCGGGAAGCTGCCGTCCATCCCGACGCCGTTGTCCGCGACGCACAGATGGACGTCCGCGGCCAACGGCACCAGCGAGACGCGCACAGTCGTGCAGCGCGCGTGTCGGGCTGCGTTGGTCAGCGCCTCCTGCGCGATGCGGTAGACCGCGAGCTCGACCTGGGCGTCGAGCGCCGGGAGCTCGTCGCCGATCTCGAGGCGCACGTCGATGCCCGCGCGCCGCTCGATGCCCGAGCAGAGCGATGCGAGCGCGCTCGCGAGCCCGAGGTCGTCCAGGGCGGCGGGGCGCAGCTCGTAGCTGATCCGGCGTAGCTCCTCGAGCGATTCGCGCGCGAGCTCCTGGGCGTCGGCCAGCGCCTCGCCCTCGCCGGAGTCGATGCGGGCGCGCACCCGCTTCAGCTCGAGGATGACCGCGGTCAGGTTCTGGCCGATCTGGTCGTGGAGCTCCTGGGCGATGCGGCGCCGCTCCGCCTCCTGCGCGGCGAGCACCCGGTGCATGCTCACGCGGCGCTCGCTCTCGAGCCGGTCGAGCGTCGAGTTGAACGTCGAGATGACCGCCGCGACCTCGGCCGTTGCGGTCGGGTCGAGCCGCCTCCCGGGCTCGAGCACGTCGACCACGGACATGAGCTCGGACAGCCGGCGCAGGGGCTGGAGGCTGAACCGCACCAGCCAGGCGTTGGCGAAGAGCATCACCAGGAGCCCGGTTGCAAGGACGAGGAGCTGGCCGCGTGTCGGTCGGGCGTCGATCGTCACCGGCGTGACGATGAGGAGAGCCACCGCTACCAAGAGGATCGCGGCGTTCACCGCGAACACGCGCCAGTACAGGCTGACCCGCAGCGCTGCCGGGCCGAGCCGTTCGAGTGTCGTGCGGCGATCGTCCCCGCGGCCGTTCAGCGTTGTCATCTGCACCCCCGGGCGATGGAGTCTAGACGGGCGGCTGTTGGGTGGAATTGCGTATGGCTAGCGGCTTCCGGCGCTGCGATCATCCGTTCTCGTGCGCATGTGGCCGGGTGCCGAGCTCGTGTCCGCCAGATCGATCGAGCGGACCCTCCAGAGACAGCGCGAAGCCCTGGTCGTGCTTGCGGGCACGGCGGCGGCGGCGCTGCTCGTGATGCCGCGTGGGCCCGATCGGCTCCTGGGCTACGTGGCCGCCGGTGCCGCGGTCGGGATCGTCGCCGTGTCGGTGGCGTGGGTCTACGAGCGCGACCGCGGCGACCGCTCCGCAGACGTCCTGATCGAGGAGGGCTTTCGGTACGAGCGCCGGTCCGACGCGGTGAGCCGCGCGGTCGCCGAGCGAGTCGCGCGGCTCGAGTCGGCCCGCAAGCGCAGCAGCCTCGCTGACGCCCTCCGAGCCCACGTCGAGCTCGACCGCACGCCACGCAGCCCGGCGACGGTCCGCTGCGCGACAGCGCCTGTCCTCCGCGGCCTCGGCGAGCACTGCGATGTCGTCGAGCGGATCGCGGCGTCGTTCGAGCGCGGTGCCTGCGACCCGCGGGCGATCATCCAGGTGGAGCGGCTTCTGACGATGCCACCGGCGGCGACGCTTCCGGGGGAGGACGACCCGGCGGAGCTCGGCCACCGGCTCGACAGGATCGCGCGTCTCCTGGAGGCCGGTCCATGACCACGCGTTGGAGGGGGGCCGTCACGTGGAGGTGAGACAGGCGGCGATGATCGTGGCCACGACGTGCCTGGTCACGTTCGGAGTCGTCCTCGTGGCGCTCCTCATGGTGCGTGGGTGATACCACCCAACTCGGCATAACCATGCGGAATTCGGGCCTCGCGGAGGTTATGGTCGGGCACAGATCACCGCGCCGGGCTCGCCCGGCGCCGGCACCGGAGGTGCGGATGGACACTGTTACCGAGTCCCTCGAGGAGGCGCGCCGTCTGATGGGTACGGGCGACGACAAGCACGCCGCCCAGCTGCTCCACACCGCGGCGCTCGAGTGTCACGACCCCGCCAAGGCGGCACAGATTCACGCGCTTGCTACGCAGGGGCGCGAGCGCGCCGGGCGCTTCGGGCGCAGGCGCTGGGACGAGCCGATCCGGATCGCGGAGGCGCGGCAAGCCACGGGCGTGAGCTAGCCGTCACGCGGACCGAATCGGCCCGAAGCCGGGTGGGCGGCCATGCGCCCACCCGGCCGATGCCGGTGACTCGGTCAGGTGATGTCGATCAGGGCCTCGCGCAGCGCCTCGAGATGATCGATCTCGTGACGGCGGATCTCGCTGAAGCACTCCGCAGCGGCCACGTCCGTCGCGCGCGTGGCGTGCTCGGCGAAGGTCGGGTACATCACCTCGACCTCGTATGACTCGGCTTCGATCGCCGCACGGAGGTTGTCGTCGTCGTCGCCGACGATCCCGGCCAGGTTGGCGAGCATGGCGAAGTGCTCCTCGAGCTCGGTCCGCGCGGTCGACTCGAACAGATCGGCGATCTCGGTGCGGCCGTTCTTGCGGGCGGCCGAGGCGAACAGCATGGATCGGGCGTAGGTGAACGCCTCGGTGCGAAGCGCCGTGAGGACGTCCTCCTTGGTGGCCGAGTGCAGTTCGGGTGCTGCTGACATCACGCTTCCTCCGTCCGTCGACTGACCGGCAGCATGACGCCTCCGGTCGTGTGAGGCATCGGTGCGGCCACCGATCCCGCCGGCCGGGCCGTGCGGCTTTTCCGCAGCCCAGAGGGCTAGCTCCCATCCGCGGGAACCCGCGGCTCCGCGCGGTGGCTCCGCAGCGTCACGAGCGCATCGCGCATGTCGGCGCGGATGAATCCCTTGAGCGCCCCGTGGCGCTTCGGCGCCTTGCGCCCAAGCCGCGCGATGAGGTCGTCGGCCGCATCGCGATAGGCGGTCGCAGCCGTCGAGCGTGGTGCCGCGATCACGACGGGAACTCCGGCCAGGGCGGCCGAATCGAACCTGGCGCTGCGCGGAATCTGACCGGGCGACACCATGGCGCCGAACCGCTCGCGCATCAGCGCCACCGCGGCCACGGCGCCGGAGCGGCGCGCATCGGCGAACGTCGGCAGCAGGACCAGCTGGGCGTAGCGCCGGCCGGTCTCCCGCTCGATCGTGCGGACGGACTCGATCGTGCCCTGAAGCGCGTGGAGTGCGAGGTAGTCGGCGGCAGCCGGGATCACCACGATGTCGGCCGCTCGCAGGGCGGACGCGCTCAACCCGCCAACGCCGGGCGGCGTGTCGAGGACGACGATCTCCCACATGTCCCGGGTACCGCGGAGGGCAGCCGCGAGCCGCTGGTCACGGCGGGCGTCGGGCGAACCTGCGGCCCCCTCGGCGTCCAGCCGCTGGTCGGCCGGCACCACGCCGAGCGTGCTCAGGGACGGGACGG
>JBOHBE010000336.1:0-6242 GCA_050698235.1 Gaiellales bacterium | reverse complement strand
GGGCCCGGTCGGCATCCGGATCCCGAAGGGCTATCGCCTGCGCGTCGACATCGCGAGCTCCGACTTCCCGATGTGGGACAGGAACCTCAACTCGGGCGGCCCGATCGGCAAGGAGGGCGCGTCTGCCGGCCGGGTGGCGGTGCAAACGGTCTTCCACGACGGCGAGCGGCCCTCGCGGGTCGTGCTGCCCGTGTTGGAGGGCGACCTCTAGGCCGGCGCCGGGGCCGGCTCCTCGGGCTGGCCGTAGTAGGCCTCGGGCCCGCGCTTCCGCATGAAGTGCCGGTCGAGCAGGGCGGGGTCGATCGGGCCGCCGTCGGGGGCGAGCAGCACCGTGTGCAGCGCGAGCGCGGCGACCTCCTCGAGCACCTGGGCGTTCTCGACGGCGCTCTCGGGAGTCGACCCCCACGCGAACGGGCCGTGGCGTGCCACCAGGACGCCGGGCACGCGCTCCGCGTCGAGGCCGGCGAAGGCCTCGACGATCACATCGCCGGTGGCCTCCTCGTACGCACCCTCGATCTCTGCGGCCGTCAGCGCCCGCGTGCAGGGGATGTCGCCGCCGAAGTAGTCGGCGTGCGTCGTCCCGAGCGCCGGGATGGGGCGCTCGGCCTGGGCCCACGCGGTCGCCCAGCGCGAGTGGGTATGGACGACGGCGCCAACCTCGGGGAACTCCCGGTACAGCACGAGGTGCGTGGGGGCGTCGGACGACGGGGCCATCCCCCCATCGACCCGCTCGCCGCTCAGGGAGAGGACGGCGAGCGAGTCGATGGTGAGGTCGTCGTAGGCGACGCCGCTCGGTTTGATCACGACGAGGCCCGATGCGCGGTCGATCGCGCTGACGTTGCCCCACGTGAGCGTGACCAGCCCGTTTTGGGGCAGGCCGCGATTCGCAGCGAGCACGCTCGCCTTCAGTTCGTCCAGGCGGGTCACCCCGGCCGGTTTCGGCCAAGTTGTACGTACCGGATGACGTAAGACGTTAGGCTCAGGGTTGCCGCATGTCAAGCCTGGCTCCCGTAGCTTCCCGGCTCGTGCTTCCGGCAGCCATCGTCTTCGACTGCGACGGCCTCCTGCTCGATACCGAGGGGTGCTGGTCGGTCGGCGAGACCGCCCTCTTCGCCCGCCACGGCCTGGCGTTCGGCGACGAGCACAAGCAGGCGCTGATCGGCGTCGCGATGCCCGACGCCGGGCCGATCCTCGAGCAGCTCCTGGCCTCGCCCGGCCGCGGCGCCGAGCTGACGAGCGAGCTCGTCGAGCTGGTCGTGGCCGAGGTGACGCGTGCCGGCTGCACACCCATGCCTGGCGCCTTCGAGCTCCTCGCGATGCTCCGTGGCCGGGTGCCGCTCGGCGTCGCGTCGAACGCCCCGCGCCCGGTCTTCGAGGCCGCGATCGCCGCGGCCGGGGTCCTGGACTTGTTCGGCGCGGTCGTCAGCGCCGCCGACGTCGACCGGCCCAAGCCGGAGCCTGACGTCTATCTCGAGGCGTGCCGCCGCCTCGGCGCGGAGCCGGCCGACGCCGTCGCGCTCGAGGACACGGCAACCGGGCTCGCCGCGGCGCGTGCCGCCGGGATGCGGACGATCGGCGTCCCGTCGGTCTCGACGGCGGCACTCGAGGCCGATCTCGTCGGCGGGTCGCTGCTCGACCCGGCCGTCCTCGCCTTCCTCGGCCTCGCGCCAGACGGGTAGGCTGGCCGCCGTGCGCAAGCTCCTGAACGACCCGTTCTCCTGCGTCGACGAGATGGTCGGCGGGATCCTCGTCGCCTATCCGGGGCTCGTCGAGGCGACGCCCTCGGGCCGCGGTCTGGTGTACACGGGCCCGTCGGCCGACCGGCGGGCACGGATCGTGGTCGGCGGCGGCTCGGGGCACGAGCCGGCGTTCTTCGGCTACCTGGGGCCGGGCCTGGCAGACGCCGCCGCCGTCGGGAACGTCTTCGCATCGCCGCCGGCCGAGCCCGCCGTCGAGGCGGCCGAGCAGCTCGCGCCGTCGGACGGCGTGCTCTTCCTCTACGGGAACTACGGCGGCGACGTCATGAACTTCGACATGGCGGCCGAGCTCCTCGCCGACCGCGGGGTCGCGTCGGAGACGGTGCTCGTGACCGACGACGTCTCATCGGCGGCGCGAGAGGACCGCGGCCAGCGCCGTGGGGTGGCCGGGGGCGTCGTCGTCTTCAAGGCCGCCGGCGCGCGGGCCGACGAGGGCGCGTCGCTCGCAGACGTCGCGGCGGCGGCCCGGCTCGCGAACGATCGAACGCGCAGCGTCGGCGTCTGCCTGGGCCCGTGCACCGTGCCGACCGCGGGCGTGCCGACATTCGAGCTGCCCGACGGCGAGATGGACATCGGGATGGGGATCCACGGCGAGAGCGGCCTGCGGCGGGCGGCGACCGCGAGCGCCGACGAGGTGACGGATGAGCTGCTCGACATGATCCTGGCCGACGGCGCCGCCGAGACGGGCGACCCGGTGCTCGTCCTCGTGAACACGCTCGGGGCGACGCCGGTCATGGAGGCGTTCATCGTGCTCCGGCGGGTCGGCGAGCGCCTCGCCGAGACGGGCATCGAGCTGCACCGGGCCCTCGTGGGCGAGTACGTCACCTCGCTCGAGATGGCCGGCCTCTCGCTCACCGTGACGGCGGTCGACCCCGAGCTTCAGCGGCTGCTCGACGCCCCGGCGCGGCCCCTGTGCGCGCCCGCGCTCGGGAGTGGCTGGTGGTGACGGCTGCGCAGGCGCGCGACGCGTTCGGAGACGTCGAGGGCGTGATCGAGGAGCACCAGGCCGAGCTCGACCGGCTCGACGCGGTGGCGGGCGACGGCGACCACGGGGCCACGATGGTGATGGGTCTGCGCGCCGTGACGGCCGCGCTCCCCGACGACGAGGAGTCGGTCGCCGAGCTCCTGCGGATCGCGGCCATCAGGTTCTCGTCGGTCGGCGGGTCGACGGGCCCGCTCTGGGGCACCGCCCTCCTGCGGGCGGCCCAGAGCCTGGGTGCGGCCGGGTCGGCCGACCTTCCCGCGATGGCGGCGGCCGTCGAGGCCGCGGCGCAGGGGATCGCCGACCGCGGCAAGTGCGCCGAGGGTGACAAGACGATGCTCGACGTCATGGGGCCGGCGAGCCGGGCGCTCTCGGCCGCCGCGGCGAGCGGAGCCGATCCCGCCGATGCGCTGCGGCAGGCGTGCGAGGCGGCTCGGGCCGGCCTCGCGGCCACGCGTGACCTCGAGCCGAAGCACGGCCGCACCCGGCTGGCGAGCGAGCGCTCGCGCGGCCACGAGGATGCGGGGGCGGCGTCGGCGGCGCTCGTCTGGGAGACAGTCGCGCTCCGCGTCGCCTGATCGGCCGCGACGATCAGGAGTGGCCGAACGTGACGTCGGGCAGCACGCGGTCGACCCAGGTTGGAATCCACCACGCCCACCGTCCGAGGAGGCGCAGCGCGACCGGCATGATGATGAGGCGGACCAGCAGGGCGTCGAGCAGCACTGCGATGCCCAGGATGACGCCCATCTCCTTGGGCGGGAGCGGGCCGGAGAGCGCGAACGTAAAGAAGACGGCGACCATCACCGCCGCCGCGGCGAGGATGACCCGGCCGGAATGGGCCACCCCTCCCACCATCGCCTCGTGCGTATCCCCGGAGCGGTCGTGGTGCTCCTTGGCCGACGCGAGGAGGAACACCGTGTAGTCCATCGCGATGGCGAAGATCATCGCGAAGAAGAACACCGGCCCCCATGCATCGAGGAAACCTTGCGACTGGAAGCCGAGCAGCGAGGCGCCGTGCCCCTCCTGGAAGATGAGCCGCGCCACGCCGAACGCCGCGGCCGTGGCAAGCAGGTTCGTGAGAACACCGACTAGCGCGAGCACCGGCGCCTGGAGCGCGACGAGGAGCAGCGCGAAGCCGAGGGCGAGCACGACGCCGATGACCCGCGGGGTGGCGCGCGAGAGCGCGGCCTCCAGGTCGTGATTCTCGGCGGCCGCCCCTCCGACGAGCACGCCGGGCGGCAGACTGCCGCGCAGACGGTCGATCGTCGTTCCCGTCTGCGGGCTCGACGCGTCGGTGCGCGGCATGGCCTGGATGAGGACGACATCGCGCGACGCGTCTGGTAGCGGAGGCGTGATTTGCGCGACCCCTGGGTCCGCGGACAGGAGCCGCGAGACCTGGCCGCTCTCGGCGATCGGGGCCACGACCTGGAGTGTGCCCGGGGACCCCGGGCCGAAGTCGTGCGCCACCCGCGCATAGCCGACCCGCGAGGTGTCACCCTGCGGCACGACCTTGATCGAGGGCATCCCGGTGCGCAGGCCTGCGATCGGGGCCGCCAGGGTCAGCAGCACCGCCAGGGCGATGCCGCCGAAGAGCAGCGGGCGCCTCCACAGCCGCTCGGCCCAGCGCGCGAGCCGTGGCGACCGGTGCTCGCCGGAGTGCACCCAGGAGAGAGCCAGCCTGTCGACCCGTGGCCCAAGCCACGCGAGGACAGCCGGCAGCAGGCTGAGCGCCGCTGCCAGAACGAAGGCCACGGCGACCATGATCCCAAGCGCCATCGACCGGAACGCCGGGCTCGGTACGAGCATCACGGCTGAGAGCGAGATCAGCACGGTGAGCCCCGAGAAGAGCACGGCCTTGCCTGCAGTGTCCATCGTCGTCGCCACTGCGTCGACCGGGGACAGCCCCGAGCCGAAGAGGGCGCCGCGGAACCGCGCGACGATGAAGAGCGCGTAGTCGATCCCGAGCGCGAGCGCGAACATGAGCGCGAAGTTCATCGCCCAGATCGAGATGTCCGCGAGCTGCGAGCCCAAGAAGAGCACCCCGGCGCTCGCGACGAGGCCGGTGATCGTCAGCATGAGGGGCAGGCCCGCCGCAACCAGCGATCCGAACGCGAGGACGAGGATGGCGAGCGTGACGGGCCAGCTATAGAGCTCGGAGCGCATCATCGCCGTGCGGTTGGCCGCGTTGAAGTCGGACCACATCGCCGAGGCGCCGGTCATGCTCACCCGCACGCCCGACGTGGAGAGGGCGGCCAGCTTGCCCTTGAGGCGGTCGGCCGCTGCAACCATCTCGGTCGGGTTCCGGCCGGCTCCGCCCACGACGAACGCGGTGTGCCCGTCGGCAGAGATCGAGATTCCGCGGCTCGGCGGGGTCACCGACGCGATCGCGGAGTCCGCGCGCAGTGTGTCCTCGACTCCCCGGATCGCGGCGGCGAAGCCAGGATTGCCCGTTCGCAGCGTCGGCGAGTGAACCACGACGAGCAGGGCGCTCGAGCTCCGGCCGGAGAACCTGTCCTGCAGGATCGCGCGAGCCGCCACCGCCTGCGAGCCGTTCGCCTGCCAGCCGGCGCCTGACAGCGCGCTCTCGACCCGCGGCGCAAGCGCTCCGAGCACCACCGCGACGCCCACCCACGTGAGGACGACCGCGCGCACGTGGGTTGCCGCCAGCCTCCCGACCCGCCCGAGCGGCCCCGTCTCGACCATCATTCGTGGCACCTCGATTCGAGACCGACGACACGGCGGAGGATGAGCGAGGCCGGGCAGTCGCCTGCGAGCACGTAGGCCCACTGGTTCACGCCGACGAAGGCGATCAGGAGGAGGAACCACGGGCTCACGAGCATGGATAGGAGCGACCCGACGAGCACCATCGTGCCTGCGAGGCGGAACAGCACCCGTTCGAGCGACGGCGTGGTCCCGCGGCGCGAGGGCGTGCTCACGACGACGCCTCGAGGGCTGAGCCGTCGAGGATTTGCGCCAGCTCGGAGATCGATTGCTCGAGCGCACCGCACACCGTCTCGCACAGGGCGAATACGGTCGGATCGGCGATCGAGTACATCGTCTTCGTCCCGACCTTCCGACGCGTCACGATCCCGGCTCCATGCAGCACCGCGAGGTGCCGCGAGACATTCTGCTGGTTGGCGGCGAGTGCGGTAGTCAGATCACCGACCGACGTCTCGCCATCGCGGAGGCGATCGAGAAGCTTGATGCGGAGCGGCTCACCGATCACGCGGAATCGATGAGCGATCAACTCGACGAGCGGGTCGGGGAGCGGGTGCGTCAGGCTCATCACGCGAAAACTACTATACAATTGTACGACTGTCAAGTTGTGAATCGGTGGAGCCCCGTCTCCCACGCGGCGTCGACGTCCGCGCCGGGCGGGAAGCGGCCGGTGAGCTCGAGCATGGTCATCCCGTGTGCGAACGCCCAGGCGGCACGGGCGCGGTCGGCGTCCTCGCCCGCAGCGAGATAGACCGGAAGCGCGGCCCGGTCCTCGACCCCGGGGA
>JBOHBE010000335.1:0-2248 GCA_050698235.1 Gaiellales bacterium | reverse complement strand
GCGAGTACTCGCTCTGGACGGCGGTGATCGGGTGAACGGCGTTCGCGCGCCGGATGGTCTCGGGCGCCGCCTCGCTTAGGCCGATGTGGCGGATCTTCCCCTCCTTCACGAGGTCCGCCATGGCGCCGACGGTCTCCTCGATCGGGACGGCCGGATCCACGCGATGCTGGTAGTAGAGGTCGACGTGGTCCGTCCCCAGCCGCTCGAGCGATCCCTCGATGGAGCTGCGGACGTGATCCGCCGAGCCATCCTGCCGTCCGACGGTGGACATGTCGCCGGGGACGGCCTCGTCCATCCGGCGGTTGAACTTCGTCGCGATCACATACTCGTCGCGGTGGCCCTTGACGGCGCGGCCAACCAGAAGCTCGTTCGTGAGCGGTCCGTAGAGCTGCGCGGTATCGATGAACGTGACGCCCAGCTCGAGCGCGCGCCGGATGGTTTGGATCGCCTCGTCCTCGTCCGTCGAGCCGTAGAACGCGGACATGCCCATGCACCCCAGCCCGATCGCAGAGACCTCGAGGTCTCGAAGTGTGCGCTGCTGCATCGTCGTCTCTCCACCCTTCCTCGGAGCACCCGTACCGGGTGTATGCCCGTCAATGCCGGAGGTTACCCTCGCCGGCCAGCCCCCGGCCGCCGTCGGATTGCAGGCTTCGCGCGGCAGGAGTGGTGCAAGCCCGTCGCACCACTCCTGCCGTCTCATTCATGTCCGAAGCGCATCTCGTCTCGTGTCCGAACCCGTCTTATTTCGAGTCCGTTCATCCAGCGAGATGTCGTTTCACCGCTAGCCGCAGCCCGAGTTGTCGCCGCAATCGCGGCACGTGTAGCACGCGCCCGTCCGCACCTTGCGGCCACCGCACTTCGCGCACTCGACGGCGTCCTCCCAGGCGTTGAAGAGCGCCGTCTGGCCGACGCCGGGCGCGGGTGTGCCCGAGGGCTCGCCCGTCTCGGACGGCACCGCCGGCGAATGGCCGTTGCCGGCCGCGAGCTGCTCGCGGACCGCCGCGCTCAGGATGCCGATCTCGGCCTGCGTCTCGGCGTCGAGGAAGCGCTTGCCCATCCAGCGGAAGATGTAGTCCGGGATCGACTTGGCGATGCGGATGTCGGGGTCGTTCGTCATGCCCGACGGCTCGAACCGCATGTGGGCGAACTTCGAGACGAACACCTCGAGCGGCACGCCGTACTGGATCCCGACCGACACCGCGATCATGAATGCGTTCATGAGGCCGGCCAGCGCCGTTCCCTCCTTGGCGATGTCGACGAAGATGTCGCCGGGGTCGCCCTCGGGGAAGAGGCCGACGTGGATGTAGCCCTCGTACTCGCCCACCTGGAACTTGCGCCCCACTTCGTTTCGGTCGATCGGCATCGTCCGCCGCGACGGCTTGGCAGCCAGGAGCTGCTGCTCGGAGCCCTTCGTCTGGAGCGGCTGGGCCACCTTGCACCCGTCGCGGTAGATCGCGATCGCCTTCACGCCGAGCTTCCAGGCATCCATGTAGAGCTGGGAGATGTCGTCGACCGTGACCTCGGTCGGCACGTTGACCGTCTTTGAGATCGCGCCGCTCAGGAACGGCTGCACCGAGGCCATCATGTTGACGTGGCCCATGTGGTGGATCGCCCGGTCGCCGACGGCGACGTCGAACACCGACATGTGCTCGCCCTTGAACCCGGGCGCCCCGACCACGGTGTTGTGCTCGTTCACGTGGGCGACGATCTGGTCGATCTCGTGCGGCGCGTAGCCGAGCTTGGCGAGCGCGACCGGCACCGTCTGGTTCACGATCGTGATGTCGCCGCCGCCGACGAGCCGCTTGGACTTCACGAGTGAGAAGTCGGGCTCGATGCCGGTGGTGTCGCAGTCCATCATGAAGGAGATCGTCCCGGTCGGAGCGAGCACCGTCGCCTGCGCGTTGCGGTAGCCGTGCTCCTCGCCGATCGCGAGCGCGTCGTCCCATGCACTGCGCGCCGACTTCAACATGTCGTCGGGGACGAGCCCGCTGTCGATGTTGCCCACCGCCGCGCGGTGCTTTCGGATGACGCGCAGCATCGCGTCGGCGTTCGGCTCGTAGGCCTCGAACGCGCCGACCCGCCCGGCCATCTCGGCCGACTTGCGGTAGGCGCGTCCCGTCATGATCGCGGTGATCGCAGCGGCGTACGCGCGCCCCTCGTCGGAGTCGTACGCCAGCCCGCGCGCCATGAGCAGCGCGCCCAGGTTGGCGTAGCCGAGCCCGAGCTGGCGCATCGCCCTGGCGTTCGT
>JBOHBE010000334.1:0-4686 GCA_050698235.1 Gaiellales bacterium | reverse complement strand
GGTGGCGCTGGTGGGTGATCGTCCCGGCCGCGGCCTATCCGCTGATCCAGAGCATCGCAGTCGTCTATACGGGCAACCACTACGTCGTCGACCTCCTGATCGGCTTCGTGTACGCGATCGGCGCCGTTTACGGCGTGCACCGGTTCTGGCGCTGGCGGGGATGGCCGGAGTGACGGACACGGCCGTCGAGCCGCCGTCTCTTCCGGCCGGGAGCCCGGAGCCCGCCAGGCAGGGCTGGCTCGCCACGTACCGCTACCCGCTGACGGTCTTCGCCGCGAGCCGGGTCGCCGTCTACATCCTGATCGCGGCCGCGTCGTGGACGAGCCGCATCCCGCGCCAGTCGGGCATCTCGTGGCACGCGCTCTTCGGCGCGCTCGGGCAGTGGGACGTCGTCTGGTACCGGTGGATCGCCGACCACGGCTACGACCCGGCGATCGGGCACGGGAACGCGGCGGCCTTCTTCCCGCTCTACCCGCTCATCTGGAAGCCGTTCTCGATCCTCCCGGGCCCGATGGAGCTCTGGGGCAGCCTGCTCTCGACCGCGCTCTTCGGAGGCGCGCTCTGCCTCCTCTACCGGATGACGCTCGGCCGGTACGACGAGGCGGTTGCGCGGCGCACGGTGCTCTACCTCTCGATCTTCCCGCTCACGTTCGTCTTCTCGCTGCCGTACGCCGAGAGCCTCTTCCTGCTGCTTGCCCTGGCCGCATTCGCGTTGACGTGGCATGGGCGGGACTGGGCCGGCGCGGGGGCCGGCGCGCTGGCGGTGCTCGCGCGCCCGGTGGGGATCGCGCTCCTCCCGGCCCTGGCATGGCGGACGTACCGCCGCCATGGCCTGCGCCTGCGGCCCTACCTGCCGCTCCTGCTCCTGCCGCTGGCCGAGGTGCTCTTCTTCGTGTACCTGGGCTGGCGCACAGGCGACGTGCTCGCCAACGTCCATGCCCAGGAGCGCGGGTGGGAGCGCGGCGTCGGCGTGCTGCCGTACGTGTTCGGCTACACCCTCTGGCACGACGTGATCGAGGGCGGCCATCTGCGGTTCCTCGTCCACCTCGGCTTCACGCTCTTCTGGTGCGGCGTCTTCTACAAGGCCTGGCGGATGCGGATGCCGGCCGAGTATCTGATCTTCGCCGCGCTCCTGATCCTGCTGCCGACGTCCGGCGGCCTCCTGGTCTCGATCGGCCGGTTCGGGATGGTGGCGTTCCCGCTGTTCTGGGCGCTCGCCGAGCTCGGCGAGTCCGAACGGGTCGACACGCTGGTCAAGACCACGTTCCCGATGCTGCTCGCCGCCCTCATCATGATCACGTACACGGCGCACACGTTCACGCCGTAGGGGTTCGGCTACACCACCCCGACGAGCATCAGTACCGCGAGCAGGAACGTGGCAGCGATGCCGAGGACGGCGACGTACTGCGTCATGGTCGGCGCGGACGCCGAAGCAACGTCGAGGCGCTTGCTGAGCATTCAGAGACCCCCGGTGAGAAGGCATGGACCCCCCATGCCCTGGGCCTCCATTCTGACGCCGGTCGCCGGCGTGGGCATCACCCCGAGGAGGGATCTCAGCCAGACTCGGCGTCGGGCGCGAGCAGGTAGTGCACCGCCAGGTTGGCGTAGTCGCCGAACTCGAGGCATGCCTCGCGCACGCGCGCCTCGGGCCAGATCGGCTCGTGCGAGAACCAGCGCGCGATCGCCTTTCGCACTCCCAGATCGCCGGCGGCGAAGGCGTCGGGGCGGCCCAGCGTGCGCGCCAGGAACCAGTCGACCGTCCAGCCGCCGATCCCGGGCAGTGCCGTCAAGTGGGCGCGGAGCTCGGTGTCGGTCATCCCCGAAAGGTCGAGGTCGGCCTCGGCGAGCGCGGCGATCGAGCGGATCTTGGCGCGCGAGAGGCCGACGCCCTCCAGGTCTCCGCCGGCGACGTCCTCCTGGCGCGGGAACGCCCACACCTCGACCCCGCCCAGCTCACGGCTGCGGCCGAAGCGCTTGACGAACCGGTTTCGGATCGCGCAGGCGGCGAACAGCGAGATCTGCTGCGCCGTCACGGCGACCACGAGCGACTCGAACGGGTCGGCAGACAGGGGCGGCCGGAGCCCGGGGGCTCGGGCGAAGATCTCCGGGTAGGCCGCCGCGAACGACTCGAGGTCGAAGCTCGCCCCGAGCGTGTGCAGGACCTCGGCGTGGTCGGCCGCCGTCGGCTCGCCCGAGGCCGTGACGCCGCCATCCGAGATGCGGACGACGAGCCCGGAGCGAAGCACGCGATAGAGGCCACCTTCGGCCCAGACGCTCGCCACGTCGGCGCCGAACGTCCGGTACCGAAACGTCGAGCGATGGAAGTCGTACGGCGCGGGTGGAAGCTCGAGCCTCATCGGCCGCACTGTAGGCTGATGCCCCTGCTTCAGGAGGTTCCGTTGTCAGACAAGATGCTCGACCTGCTCGCCGCTCTCGACGCCGCCATCGGCGTCTCGGGAGACGAGCGCCTGGTCGCCGACGTCATCGCCGCCGAGCTCGACGGACATCACGACGAGCACGAGTCCGACCCGCTCGGAAATCACTACTTCACGCGCCGCGGGAGCGACGGCGGCCCGACCGTCATGCTCTGCGCGCACATGGACGAGCTGGGGTTCATCGTCCAGCACGTCGAGGACGAGGGCTTCGTCCGGATCGTGCCCGTCGGGTTCCACGACGCCCGCATGGTGGTCGACCAGGATCTCGCCATCCACGGCAAGAAGGGCGCGGTCCACGGCATCACCGGCGCGAAGCCGGCCCACGTCCTGCCGCCCGACGAGGCGAAGAAGGCGATCCCGATCGACCAGCTGCACGTCGACCTCGGCACCACGAGCCGTGAGGAGACCGAGGCGCTCGGCGTGCGGGTGGGCGACCTCGCGACCTTTGCGCGCACGGGACTGGCCCTGAACGGGACGCGCGTCTTCTCCGGCAAGGCGGTGGACGACAGGGCCGGCTGCGCGGTGATGGTCGAGGTGATGCGCCGCCTCGGCGACTCGCCCGCTGCGACCGTCGTCGGCGTCGCCGCCGTACAGGAGGAGCTCGGGATCCGCGGTGCGGGCCCGGCGGCGACGCGCGTCGAGCCGGACGTCGGCATCGCAATCGACGTCACCTTGTGCGGCGACACGCCGGGGCTCGATTACTCGCGCGTTCCGATCTCGATGGGGAAAGGGCCCGCCATCAAGTACTTCGACTGGGCGCCGGAGGTCGGCTACGGGAGCGCGGTGCCACGCCGGCTGACGGACCAGTTCGAGCGCGCGGCCGACACCGCCGGAGTCGCCTACCAGCGCGAGGTGCTCCTCGGCGGCGCGACCGATGCATGGGGCATCGCCAACTCGGGCTTCCTGAGCGGCTGCATCTCGATTCCATCCCGCTACATCCACTCGGCGGTGGGCTGCGTGCACCTCGACGACGTGGAAGGCGCCGTCCAGCTGATCCTGGCGTTCATCGACGACGCCGCTACCAACGGCGTCAGCTGAAAAATTGGGGTCTGACCCCGATCTTTCACTGCGCAACATTGGGGTCTGACCCCGTTGTTGCACGACGGCTGAGGGCCGGAGCCGCGCTCCGGGCCTCGCGCAGAGGATCGAGCACGGCGTGGGGGGCCCCACGGGGGGAGCCTGCTCCCCCCGTGATAAACGGCTGAGGCCCGGGGCATTGCCCCGGGCCTCGCGATGCCGTATGCGGGGGGAGCCTGCTCCCCCCAAGGTGTTACATCATGTCGGGCATGCCGCCGCCCATCGGAGCCTTGTCCTTCTCCGGGGCCTCCGCCACGACAGCCTCGGTGGTGAGGATGTTCTTGGCGATGGAAGCGGCGTTCTGAAGCGCAGAGCGCGTGACCATGGCGGGGTCGATGATGCCGGCCTTCACCATGTCCACGATCTCGCCCGAGTCGACGTTTAGGCCGAATCCGGCCTTGGCGCCGCGGACGTCGTTCACGACGACGGAGCCTTCCAGACCGGCGTTCTCGGCCAGCTGGCGAAGCGGCTCCTGAAGCGCGCGCTCGACGATCCGAGCACCCGTCTTCTCGTCGCCCTCGAGCTTCTCGGCCTCGACGGCCTTGATGGCATGCAGCAGTGCCACGCCGCCCCCGGGGACGATGCCCTCCTCGAGCGCCGCGCGGGTCGCCTGAAGGGCGTCCTCGACACGGTGCTTCTTCTCCTTCATCTCGGTCTCGGTGGCAGCGCCGACCTTGACCACCGCGACACCGCCGGAGAGCTTGGCCAGCCGCTCCTGCAGCTTCTCGCGGTCGAAGTCGGAATCGGTGTTCTCGACCTCCGCCTTCAGCTGCTTGATGCGGCCCTTGATCGCGTCCCCGTCGCCCGCGCCGTCGATGATCGTGGTCGAGTCCTTGTCGACGACGACCTTGCGAGCGTGACCGAGCTGCGAGAGCTTGGTGTTCTCGAGCTTGAGACCCATCTCCTCGGTGATGACCTCGCCACCCGACAGGATGGCGATGTCCTCGAGCATCCGCTTGCGGCGGTCACCGAAGCCCGGCGCCTTGACGGCGACGGCGGTGAACGTGCCGCGGAGCTTGTTGACGACGACGGTGGCGAGCGACTCGCCCTCGACGTCCTCAGCCACGATCAGCAGCGGCCGGCCGGCCTGGATGACCTGCTCGAGCACGGGCAGCAGATCCTTGACCGCACCGATCTTCTGGTTGGCGATCAGGATGTACGGGTCGTCCATGAC
>JBOHBE010000333.1:0-1618 GCA_050698235.1 Gaiellales bacterium | reverse complement strand
CGCAGCGCGACTTCGCCGAGTCCGACCGGCTGCGGGAGGCGATCGCGGAGCTCGGCTGGGAGGTGCGAGACACCGCCGAGGGCCACGACCTCGTCCGCCGTGACTGAGGTCGTCTACGGGCGGCGCCCCGTGCGGGAGGCGCTCCGCGGCAGGCGCCAGGTGACGCGAGTCTGGTGCACGGCGCGATCGCGGGAGTCGCTCGAGTGGCTGCCCGAGCGGGCCGTCGTGGAGGCGGCCGACCGGCTGACGGGGCGGGCGGGGAGCGAGGAGCACCAGGGCGTGGTGGCCGAGGCCGCGCCGTACCCGTACGCGGGCGTCGCCGAGATCATGGCCGGCGAGCGGCCCCTGGTCGTCGCGCTCGACGAGGTGACCGACCCGCACAACCTGGGCGCCGTCGCGCGGGTGGCCGAGTGCGCCGGCGCTGACGGGCTCGTGATCACGCGCCGGAGGTCGGCGACGGTGACGGCGGCGGTATGCCGCGCCTCGGCCGGCGCGGTCGAGCACCTGCGGATCGCTCGGGTCGAGAACCTGGCCCAGTTCCTGATCGACGTGCGCCGCCCCGGCCTCTGGAGCTACGCCGCCGCGGCGGGCGCTGCGACCGCCTACCACGCGGCTGACTACGGCGACGGAGCGATCTTCGTCCTCGGGGCGGAGGGGCGCGGCCTCAGGCCGCGCGTGCGGGCATCGTGCGACCAGGAGCTGTCGATCGGCCTCGGCGGGCGGGTCGAGTCGCTGAACGTGAGCACGGCGGCGGCGGTGCTGCTCTTCGAGGCCCGCAGGCAGCGCGGCGATGGCTGACGAGCGCGAGCTCTTCATCCTCGACGGCGACAACGTCGCGCACGTCCGCGGGGCGGGATCCGACTACGTCCGGGTGCGCGAGCAGTTGGTGGGCGACGTGGCGGGCTTCGCCTCGGAGTCGGGCATCGATGTGGTGCTGGTCTTCGACGGCACCGGCACCGGGCGCCAGATCGGACAGGTGCGCGTGGTGTACTCGGGCCGCGAGACCGCCGACACCGTGATCGAGCGGCTGTCGCACCGCAGCGCGAGCGCGGCCCCCGGCACCGTGACCGTCGTCTCGAACGACGCCGTCCTGCGCCACGTGGCCCAGCGCGGCGGCGTCCACGCGATGAGCGCCCGGGAGTTCCTCGACCGTCTGGGAGCGGGGCCGGCCCGGCGTCCGCCCCCTCCCGCCTCCAGCCGCCGGACAACCCTCGGCGACACGCTCGACCCCGACGTCCGGGCCGCGCTCGAGCGCATACGCCGCGGCAAATAGGGGGACAGTCCCCGTACGGACCGCGTTGCGGTTTCGGTGCGAGAACTTGACATATCGCCTGCGTGCGCTTAGAGTTCCCGACCGTCCCTAAAGCTGTACTCGAGGGTCAGGTTTATGAGACTCGAGGGTTGGCTTCCTCCGGAGGTTTGAAGTGGCGACATCACGAGCATCGGCCGCGGCCCGAAGCGGCGCACGCACCTGGCGCGAACCGCACGAGCTGGCCCTGATCGCCGCCGCGAGGAACGGGGACGAGCGCGCGATGGACGATCTGATCCGCCGCTACCACGGTTTCGTCCGGCTGAAGGCGAGCTCGTACTTCCTGGCCGGCGGCGACGGCAGCGACCT
>JBOHBE010000332.1:0-3201 GCA_050698235.1 Gaiellales bacterium | reverse complement strand
GGCGGACCACCTGCCGGGGCTCGAGGTCCCGTCGCTCTCCTTGCAGTCGACGGCCGGCCCGGTCGACCTCCGCAACGCCGCGGCGGGAACGCTCGTCCTCTACATCTACCCGCGGACAGGCCGACCGGGGGAGCCGCCGCCGGACGGCTGGGATGCGACTCCCGGCGCAAGAGGCTGCACGCCCCAGTCATGCGCGTTTCGCGATCACCAAGCCGAGCTCGCAGCCCTGGGCGCAGACGTGCTCGGCATGTCGGCCCAGACGCTCGCCGACCAGAGGGAGTTCGCCGAGCGCGAGCACATCCCGTACCCGTTGATCGCCGATCCCGAGCTCGAGCTCGCGACGGCGCTCGACCTGCCGACGTTCGAGATCGCCGGGATGCGCCTCTGTCGCCGGATCACGCTCGTCGCCCGGGCTGCGCGGATCGAGCGCGTCTTCTATCCGGTCTTCCCGCCCGACCGGAACGCCGCCGACGTCGTGGCCTGGCTCAGCCGGGCTCGACCAGCCGCTCCCTGACGGCGTACATGGCCGCCTGGGTGCGGTCGGTCACGTCGAGCTTTCGGAGGACTGCCGAGACGTGGGTCTTCACCGTCTTCTCGGACAGGTGCAGCTCGGCGGCGATGCCCTTGTTCTGGTGGCCACGGGCGATGAGCCGCAGCACCTCGAGTTCGCGCGGCGTCAGGTCGGCGTGGGCCGCCGGCGGACGGCGCCGCTCGGCCATGAGCTTCGCCGCGACGGCGGGGTGGAGCACCGCCTCGCCGCGGTGGGCGGCGCGGATCGCCGAGACGACGTCACGCGGGGAGGCGTCCTTCAGCAGGAAGCCGCTCGCACCCGCGTCGACCGCCTCCATCGCAAGCCGCTCGTCGGCGTAGCTCGTCAGCATGACGACGCGGGTCTGCGGCCGAACCTCGGCGATCCGGCGCAGCGCCTCGACCCCGCCCATGTTCGGCATGACGACGTCCATCAGGACCACGTCCGGCGATAGCCGCTCGGCCGCCGAGAGTGCTGCGTCGCCGTCTTCCGCCTCGCCGACCACCTCGATCCCCTCCTGCGTCGAGAGCAGCGCGCGCAGGCCCTGGCGCACGACCGGGTGGTCGTCGACGAGGAGCACGCGGATCGCCGGCGTCACGCGTCCTCCCCGCCCCGCGGCCGGTGCCGCGCGGCCGGGACGCGCAGCGAGACGGTCGTCCCCGAGCCGAGCTGTGAGCGCACGTCGAGCTCAGCGTCAAGCAGGGCCGCCCGCTCGGCCATCGAGGTCAGTCCCAGATGGCGGCCACGGAGAGCCTTCGCGTCGGGGTCGAAGCCGATGCCGTCGTCGGCCACCTCCAGCTCTATCACGTCGTCGTGGTCAGAGAGGCGCACGTCGACGGCCGCCGCGCCCGCATGGCGGACGGCGTTGGCGAGCGCCTCCTGCGCGATCCTGAGCACCTGGCGCTTGGCGCCTGCGCGCAGGACGGGCTCGGGCGGAGGCGTGTAGCGGATCGCCGCGTCGTGCACCTGGCGCAGCACGTCGACGTGCTTCTGGAGCGCCCCGGCGAGACCGTCGGTCGCCACCTCGGCCGGACGCAGCTCGAAGACCAGCGAGCGGAGCTGCTCGAGCGCGGAGCCGGCCAGATCGCGGACGCGGCCCACCTCGACGGCGGCACCCGCCGGGTCGGACGCCATGAGCTCCGTGGCCGCCTCGGCCGTGAGAACCGCGCCCCACAGCGTCTGGTTCACCGAGTCGTGCAGCTCGCGCGCGAGCCGGTTTCGCTCCTCGACCACCGACAGCTCGCGCGACCGCTCCCCGGCAGCTGCGTGCTCGATCGCGATCGCGGCGTGCGCGGCGAGCAGGCGGATCGCGTCCTCGTCGTCCTGCGAGAACTCGCCGCCGCCGTCCTTGTTCACCAGGTAGAAGGCGCCGACGATCTCGCCGCCGGCCACGATCGGCACGCCGAGGAACGAGGTCATCACCGGGTGCGCCGACGGCCACCAGCGGTAGCGCGGGTCGTGGCGGATGTCGGCCATCCGCTCGGGAGCGGCCGACTCGAGCATCGCCGCGAGCAGCCCGTGCGTGCGCGGCAGCGGGCCGATCCGCGCGATCTCGTCCTCGCTCATCCCCGACGTGACGAAGCGGGCGAATCCGCCCTCGCCGTCGGGCACCCCGATCGCACCGTACGTGGCCGCGACCGCGTCGCGGGCGGCGTCGACCAGCATGTGCAGGCGCCGGCCCGTCGAGGGCTCGGCCGCCACGGCGAGGAGGACGTCGGTCACGGAACGCAGCCCGTTCTCGGACATCCGCCTACGTTACGGCAGGATCAGGTGGACGTCGCCGAACTCGTGCCACAGGTAGCCCTGGTCGACTGCCGAGGCGTACGAGCGGGCCGCGAGCGACGGGCCGGCGACGGCCTCGATCATGTCGAGGTGGCTCGCGCCCGGCTCGTGCCAGCCGGTGAGGAGGCCGTCGACCGCGGTCACGGGGCGGTCGGGCCCGATGACGACGTCCGTCCAGCCGGACGTGGCGTCGATCTGCCCGTCGGCACCGGCCGCGGACTCGAGCGCGCGCACGGCCGTGGTGCCGATCGCGACGACCCTTCCGCCGGCCCCGCGGGCGCCGTTCAGGCGCGCTGCGGACGCGGCCGAGACGGCGAACCGCTCGGGCAGCGGGCTCTCGTGATCCTCGAGTGACGACACCCCGCAGTGGAGCACGATCGGGATGACCTGAACGTCGCGCGCCGCCAGCGCGGCGAGCGTGCGGGGGGTGAACGGGCGCCCCGCGCTCGGCATCTCGGCGCTGCCGGGCTCGATGCCGAAGATGGTCTGGTAGGCGTCGAGGCCCCATTCGCCCGCGGCGTAGGCGTACCGGATCGGCCCGCCGCGCCGCCCCAGGTAGCTCTCGACCGAGCCGACCATCCGGGGCCGGGCGACCCAGAGCCGCTCGCCGAGGTAGGGCTCGCGCAGGTCGATCGACGCGCCGCCGGGCAGCGCGAGCCTGTCGCCTGCGCGCACGCCGCGAAAGGGGGCGGTACCCGCGCCGGCGGGGAGCCGAGGCTCGACGACCCAGAAGCGCTCGTCGGCGGGGTACGGCGATGAGAAGTGCAGCACGAGCTCCTCCCCCCGCGGCGACATCGCCGGAACGGCAGCCGGGAGGGTGCGTGACACGTTCACGACGAGAGCGTCGCCGGGGTGGAGGTGCTCGGCGATCCGGTCGAACCGTGAGTGCT
>JBOHBE010000331.1:0-4850 GCA_050698235.1 Gaiellales bacterium | reverse complement strand
GGCCCGCGCGCCACCGTCCGGGCGTGGATGCACAGCCCGGAGCACCGCGCGATCCTGCTCTCGCCCAAGTACCGGACGATCGGCGTCGCCCGGGCCTGCGGACGCTTCCTCGGCTACTCCGGCGCGTGCGTCTGGACGGCCGACTGGGTCACCCGCTGGTAGCCACGAGGCGCCGGGCCAGCTCGACAAGCGCCCGCGCGGACGATCGCTCGGCGTCGTCCATGTCGACGTCGTAGCACATCAGGTTCAGCCCGGCACAGGCCGGATGCTGGGCCAGCGGACGCCCCAGCGCCACGAGCTCCTCGACCTCGAGGCCGCCCGGCTGCTTGACCGGCGTCGACGGGAACGCCCCGTCGGACATCACGTCCACGTCGATCGAGAGCCAGAACCGGCCCGCGGCGCCCGCCAGACGGGAGGCGGCCTCGGCACCGACGGTCGCCGGCCCCGCCGACTGCACCTCGGCGCAGTTGAGCGACACGCCGATCCCGAGATCGCCGGGCATGACGCTTCCATACGAGCGCGCCTCGTCGGTGTCGCGATGGGCGAGCAGCGCGACGTGGCGCGGCTCGATCATCGGCACGGCCGGCCCGAGGCCCACGAGCGCCGGATCGCCATGGCCGACGGCGACCGCGAGAGGCACGTCGGCCGCCTCGCCCGTCGGGCTGGTGCGACCGTCGTAGAGGTCGAGGTGGCCGTCGATGTAGGCCAGGCCCGCGGGCCCCGGATCGGCTGCCCGGAGCGCGGCGGCGACACCCGGAACGAGCGTGCAGCAGCCGCCGAGGACGACCGGAAAGGCCCCGTTTCGGATCAGCGGCGCGACGCCGTCGCGGACGCCCTCGCAGGTCGCGACGACGGTCGGGTAGCCGACGATGCCGCTCGCGGGGTCGCGGGCCGTTCCCACGATGCGCACGTCGAGATCGCCGCCGTCCCGCGCGTCGAGGATCTCGACGATCCCCTGCTCACGCAGGGCCGCGGGCGCCAGCTCGGTGCCGCCGGGCTTTCCGAGCGAGTCGATCGGGACGCCGACCACGACGACGTCTCTCGCGCTCACGTCGCTCCGAGGACGCCGCCGACGAACGCCAGTGCGGGCAGCGTCACGCTGTCCCAGTAGACGCGGGTGTGCGCACCGGGCGCGTAAGCGACGACGCGCGGCGGCTCGGGGAGGCCCGCAACCAGCCGGCGCACGGTCGGGTAGAGCGGGTCGTCGCGCCCGCACCACACACCGAGCGGCGTCCCGGCGAGGGCGCCGATCGACGCGAACACGTTGTCTCCCGGCGTCACCGCGGGGCTGAACGCGGCCGCGCCGCGCAGGAAGCCCGGCTTCACCTCGGCGATGTGCAGCACGCCGAAGCCGCCCATCGACCATCCCCACCCCGCGAGCCGGCCGGCGTCGAACCCACGCTCCGCGGCCCAGCGCGGCAGCTCGTCGAGCACCATCCGCTCGGGGTCGTCGGCGCTCGCCGGGTCGCGCTGCCAGTAGAGCAGGCCGCCGTCGGCGCCCATGAGCGCGAACGGCGGCGCGCCCCCGCGCACCGCCGCGGTCAGGAACCGCGGCAGGCCGAACGGCCGGAAGTCCCGCGGCCGGGCAGTCGCGCCGTGGAGGACGAGGCACACCGGAAGGCCCTTGCCATCGCCGTAGCCGTGCGGCACCGCCGTGAAGAGGTCGACGTCGCGCCCGCGGGCGGCGGAGTGCACCGTTTCGAGCCGGACGACCCCCTCGGGCGCCGACGGGATGAACGGGTCTGGACGGCGCAGGATCCAGTCGCGGAGCTGGCGAGCGTCGTCATGGAGGCCGGCCGGGCCGGCGGCCACCGCCGCGAGCACACCTGCGCCGGCGACGCCGCTCGCGCCCGCGGTGAGGAGCCGCCGCCTGGTGAAGGCCGTCACGCCTCCAACGCTAGCCGCTCAGTCTTGACGGCCGGTGACGGCCAGGCGGACGCCGAGGCCGATCATCACCAGGCCGCCGGCTCCGCCGAGGGCCGCCAGCCGGCGGGGCGACCTTCCCAGCCACACGCGGGCCGAGCCCGCCGCAAGGCCCCAGATGCTGTCCGAGACGAGGGCGATGCCGACGAAGACGAGCCCGAGGAGCAGGAGCTGGATGGGCACATGGCCCCGGCTCGGGTCGGCGAACTGCGGGAGGACGGCAGCCATGAAGACTGCGGACTTGGGATTGGTGATCCCAACGACGTACCCCTCCCGGAGGATCCTGCGGGTGCCGCGCGGCGCCGTCGCCGCGTCGATCACGCCCGCGAGCCGCTCCCTGTGCCGGAAGGCCTGCACGCCCAGGAACACCACGTACATCGCGCCGACGAGCTTGACCGCGGTGAAGAGCGTCGCCGAGCGCTCGATGAGCGTCCCGAGCCCGAGCGCGACGACGACCACCTGCGTGTATGCGCCGGCCGCGTTTCCGAGCACCGTCGCGACCGCCGCCCGGCGGCCCAGCGCGACACCCCGGCTGATGACGAAGAGCACGCTCGGGCCGGGGATCACGATCAGCGCGAACGCCGTCGCAGCAAACGCGAGCAGGGAGTCGGTCGGAACCACGAGCGGGGAGGATACCGCCGTCGTGTAGCCTCACGGCGTGGAGCCGCCTGCCCCGTACGGCGTCATGCGCCTCGACGAGATCGAGGCGATCCCCGTCGCCGGCGTGCGCTGGAAGCCGGTGCGGCGGACGCTCGGAATCGAGGCTTTCGGCATCAACGCGTACACGGGCGACGCCGGCGAGCACATCGTCGAGGAGCACGACGAGCAGGGCGGTGGCGCCGGCGGGCATGAGGAGGTGTACGCCGTCATCACCGGCCGGGCGACGTTCACGGTCGCCGGCGACGAGATCGACGCGGGGCCCGGGACGCTTGTCTTCGTACGCGAGCCGGCCGCACGGCGTGCTGCGGTCGCAGCGGCTGACGGCACGACCGTGCTCGCGCTGGGCGGGGTACCGGGTGAGGCGTTCCGGCCGTCGCCGTGGGAGTGGTCGTTCGCCGCCGAGCCGCTCGTCCGCGCCGGCGAGCACGAGGCGGGGATCGCGCTCATGCGCGAGGCGGCCGAGCTCTACCCCGACAACGCCTCGACGCTCTACAACCTCGCATGCTTCGAGGCGCTCGCCGGCCGGGCCGACGACGCGACCGGGCATCTGACCCGGGCAGTCGAGCTCGAGCCGAAGACGGCCGCGTGGGCGGAGGACGATCGCGACCTCGACTCGCTCCGCGAGCGGCTGGACTTCCCGTCCGCGTAGGGGTCAGGGGGCGGGGCCGCGGGCGAGCCAGCGGCGCTCCGCGTTCCAGCGGCGCATGGTGCGGATGCTGGGCGGGGGTCGCGGCGCCGGCGGTGTGGAGGCGACGGAGGGCCGTGATCACGGCATCGGCGGGGCTGCCATGCGCGAAGGCGGCCTCGGTCTCATGGCGTAGCGCGGGCCAGGAGTAGGAGCCCGGCCTGGGGCGCGCCTCGGCTCCGCTGCACGCGACGAGGTGCCTGCGGAGCGCGTTCGACCGGGCGGTTGTGAGGCACCCATGGGCCTGCCACAGTCGTTGCAGCGTGAGGACGAGGTCGCGGCCGCCGCGCTGCGTCTGAAACTCGTGCGAGGCATGCCCCTGGCACAGGTGCACGGTCACGCCGTACCCGAGGTCGACGGCCTGCGTTCGCCCGCGCGTCCGCTCAGCGCAGATCGCACACACGATCTGCTTGGTCGGCACCTTGCGGGCCTTGTAGAGGGTGGGAAGCCGGGCGGTGGGCACGATGTGGTGAGTGTGGCGGGCGGGATGTTGTGAGTGGGTGACAGGGTGGTTCGACTTTCGGGAGAAAGTCAATTGACACTCATCGGGCGGCCAAGTGGCTGTGGCCCGTCCTCGCTGCCCGGATGTGTCGACTTTGCGGCGAGAGCCAAATGACACTCACCAGGCGGCCAAGTGGCCATCCACTCACGACCACCCCAAAGCGACTCCGCCGGCGCCGAGGCTCGAGTGCGGGCCGCTCTAAACGGGATCGATGAGAAAGAGCGTGGTCGCGCCCGCGGCGACGTTGTGGCCCTGGTGGGCGGGGCCGCCGCCGACGAGCCAGAGCGCCTCTCCGGCGGCGATGCGGAGCGGCGGGCTGCCGTCTTCGAAGTGGTATTCGATCTCGCCCTCGAGGACGAGGCCGTAGTGGCCGTCGAGGCACCAGTCGTCGCGCGCGGCGCCAGGGCCGTACTCGACGATCGCGAAGCGGCGGCCGTCGACGCCTTCGACGGCGCGGGCGCGGATGCCGGGCGCGTCGTCGGCCCAGTCGGTGCCTGAGAGCGGCACGAGGCGGCCGCCGGCGTTCATCGGCCGCTCCCCAGCGCGGCCGCCTCGCGCTCTCGCTCGACGAGGACGCGGCGCAGGATCTTCCCTGACGGACTTCGGGGGATCTCGTCGACGGCCTCGATCCGGCGGATGCGCTTGTGCCGCGCGACCCGGTCGGCGACGTACGCGCGAAGAACGTCGAGGTCCACCTCGTCGCGCAGGACGACGAACGCCTTCGGCACCTCGCCCCCGTGCCGGTCAGGCGACGGGACGACCGCGGCGTCGGCGACGGCCGGGTGGGCCTGGAGCACCGCCTCGAGCTCCGCCGGGGCGACCTGGAGGCCGCGCACCTTGATCAGCTCCTTGAGACGGTCGACGATGAAGAGCCACCCATCCTCGTCGACATGCCCGATGTCACCCGTGTGGAACCACCCGTCCTCATCGACCGCCGCCGCGGTGGCGGCGTCGTCGCCGAGATAGCCGCGCATCACCTGCGGCCCGCGGATCACGATCTCGCCGTCGGCGCCCGCCGGCAGCGGCTCACCCGACGCGATGTCGACCGCCCTGCACTCCGTCCCCGGAAGCGGCGGCCCC
>JBOHBE010000330.1:0-6330 GCA_050698235.1 Gaiellales bacterium | reverse complement strand
GCCGCGGCCCGCCGCCGCGCCGCAGCCCGCGCGACGGCGCCCCGTGCGCGCTCGAGCCGGTCGGCCGCCAGGCCGAGCCGCTCGCGCGCGGTCTCGAAGGCGTAGAAGGCGTGGCCGGCACGCTCCTGCGCCGTCGCGAGGCCCGTCAGCTCGGACTCGGCCTTGGCTCTGCGAGCGGCCAGCTCGGCCAGCCGGGCCTCGGCGCGCGCCCGGTCGGTCGTCGCAGCGTCGAGCCGGCCGCGATCGGCGGCCACCCGTGCGCCCTCGGTCAGGGCGTCGGACGTGAGCAGCGCGATGCGGCCGGTCGCAATTTCGGCGCCGAGCTTCGCCGCTCGCTCGGCCGCGGTCGCCTGGAGCGCCAGCGGCCGGAGCCGGCCCTTCACCTCGCGCTCGAGATCGCGGGCCCGCTCGAGCTCGGACGACACGCGCGCAAGCTTCGACTCCGCCCGGACGCGGCGGCGCTGGTACTTCCCGAGCCCGGCGGCCTCCTCGACGAACCGGCGCCGCTCGTGCGGCTTCGAGAGCAGGATCTCCTCGACCTTGCCCTGGCCGATCACCGAGTGCATCTCGCGACCGAGGCCCGTGTCGGAGAGGAGCTCGAGGACGTCGAGGCGGCGGACACGCGCCCGGTTCACCAGGTACTCGCTCTCGCCGCCGCGGTCGAGCCGGCGCATGACCGAGACCTCGCTGAACTCGAGAGGCAGCGTCCCGCACTCGTTGTCGAGCACGAGCTCGACCTCGCAGACGCCGGCCGGCGGGCGTCCATCCGATCCGGCGAAGAGCACGTCCTGGCCGGTGGGCGCCCGCAGCTGGACCGGCGATGAGACGGCCATGGCCCACTGGAGCGCGTCGGCGATGTTGGACTTGCCCGACCCGTTGGGGCCGACGACCACGGCGATGCCATGGTCGAAGCAGAGCTCGACGCTTCCGGGAAACGACTTGAAGCCCCGCATCCGCAGCGCCTTCAGGTACATCGGCCTCGCCTTCGTCGATCTTCGCCGGCTACGACTCCCGGAGCGCCTCGAGCGCCTGCCGGGCCGCGCGCTGCTCCGACGCCTTCTTGCTCGAGCCGGAGCCGCGGCCGAGCTCGTCCCCACCCACCATCGCGACCGACGTGTACGCACGCTGGTGAGGCGGGCCCGAGGTCTCGGCAACGACATACGTTACCGACCGGTCCAGACGTGCGAGCTCCTCCTGGAGCACGGTCTTGTAGTCGACGTGCTCGACCAGGGCGTAGTCCACCCGTCCGCTGAACGCCTCGACGATCGCATCGGCCACCCGCTCGAACCCGTGCTCGACGTAGCAGCCGCCGATCGCCGCCTCGACGAGGGCCGCGCGGACGGCCTGCGACTCGATGAGCGCCGCCGGATCCATGGCCCCGAGCACCACCCCCCGCGCCGCGAGGTCGGCGGCCAGCCCGAGCTCGTCCGCCACGAGCGCGCAGCTCTCGCGCGACACGACGTGCGCCCGCACGCGGGCCAGCTCGCCCTCGGCCTGGTCGGGAAGGCGGCGGTACAGGTGATGCGCGATCGCCAGCCCGAGGACGCTGTCGCCGAGGAACTCCAGCCGCTCGTACGACTTCGCCCGCTCGGAGAGCCACGACGAGTGCGTGAAGACGGCCTCCCGGAGCTCAGCCGGAAGGCCGTCGATCAGCGTACGGAGCTGGCTCGTCGACTCCGTCGTGTCAGCTATGGGACACGACGTAGTCGACCGCCTGCCCTACGGTCGCGATCTGCTGTGCATCCTCGTCGGAGATCTTGAGGCCGAACTGGTCTTCCAGCTCCATGATCAACTCGACAAGATCGAGCGAGTCCGCGTCGAGGTCGGCCTGGAAGGACGCGTCCTCGGTCACCTGCTCTTCGTCGACGCCGAGCTGCTCCACCAGGATGCCGCGGACGCGCTCGAGTGCCTCCTCACGATTCATGCGCTTGGATCTCCAGTCTCAGGGGATGCGACGCCGGAGACTGTATTGGCCCCAGCTTCCGCCTGCAAGTCGGACCCCGGAGCGGCCGCCGACGCCTGGCGGCCCAGCCGGCCGACGACATCGGCCTCGATCCCCCGCGCGGCGTACCGGATGGCGTTCGCAATCCCGCGCCGGCCGGCATTCCCATGGCAGATCACGGCCAGCCCACGCACGCCCAGAAGGTAGGCGCCTCCATAGACCTCGGGGTCGGTGCGCTCGCGGAGGCCGACCAGCGCAGGCTTGAGCAGGATGCCGCCGATCTTGGCGCGCAGGCTCGAGTTCGCCGCACGTCGCACCTCCGAGAACATCGACGCCGCGGCCCCCTCGAGGCCCTTCAGGAGGACGTTGCCGGCGAACCCGTCGGCCACCACGACCTGGAACTCGCCCGTGAGCACGTCGCGGCCCTCGCAGTTGCCCGCGAAGTCGAAGCCCGGCGCCGCCGACAGGAGCGCGTGCGCCTCGAGCGTCCGCTGGTTGCCCTTCGACGCCTCCTCGCCGATCGAGAGCAGCCCGACCTTCGGCGCCTCGACGCCGAGCACGTCGGACGCGAACTGGGCGCCCATGGCGCCGAACTGGGCCAGGTGCTCCGGGCGGGCGTCGGGGTTGGCCCCCGAGTCGATCAGCACGCAGGGCGCGCCAAGCGCGGGGAGCGGCACCGCGATCCCGGGCCTCTGGATGCCGGGGATGCGGCCGATGTGGACGAGCGACGCCGCGAGCATGGCGCCGGTCGGCCCCGCCGACACGATCGCCCCGGCCGCGCCCTCGCGCACCAGCCGGCAGGCGCGCACCATCGAGGAGTCGGGGCGGGAGCGGACGGCGGCCACCGGCTCGTCGGACGAGCCAATCACGTCGCTCGCAGCGACGATCTCGACCTGCGGCGCCGCCGGATGGCCCGCGAGCTCGGCCTGCAACTCGTCAGGACGGCCGACGAGCAGCACGCGCACCTCGCCGCCTGCCGCCTCGACGGCACCGGCGACCACCTCGGACGGGGCGCGATCGCCGCCCATTGCGTCGACGGCCACCGTCGGCATGCGGAGCTCTTAGGGAGCTTCCTCGCGGAGCGGCTCGACCTCGCGGCCCCGGTAGTGGCCGCACTCCCGGCAGGCGTGATGCGGGCGCACCGGCTTGTGGCACTGCGGGCACACGCTGAGGGACGGCGCCGAGATCGCGTGCGTGGCCCGGCGCTTGTCGCGCCGCGCCTTCGACGTCTTTTTCTTGGGGACGGCCATGGCCTCGGGACTATACCGCCGGCCCCTGCCAGCTCCGCAGCTTCTCCCAGCGCGGGTCGGCCTCCTCCTCGCCGCAGCGGTGCTCAACGTCCTGCTCGAGGCGGACGCCGCAGCGCGGGCACAGGCCGACGCAGTCCGGCCGGCACAGGATCTTGGCGGGAAGCGCAAAGACCAGGGCGTCGCGCGCCCAGCGCCCTGCGTCGAGCTCGTCCGCCTCCACGTAGTCCGAGCGCACCTCCTCCTCGCCGGCCGGCTCGTGGTACTCGGCCGCGTCGACCGAGACGTGGACGGCGGCGTCCTCCAAGCAGCGGAAGCACGGCCCGCGCACGTCGGCCTCGAACCGCAGCTTCAGGTAGACGCCGCCGCGCACCCCCTGGAGCTCGAGCGCGGCGCGCGGAGAGGGCGGATCCACGACATATGTCTGGCCGCCCAGCTCGAGCGGCGCCTGCGGCAGGTCGAGCTCGACCCGGCGGACCTCGCCTGGGCGCAGATCCAGTGCGCGCAGATCGACCATCGGCGCGCCCCCGCGCTACTGGAGCTGGGGCTCTTCGTGATCGACCGTGGCTGCTCCCTCGCGGTCGTCGGACTTCGACGCGAGCTGCGCGCGGCCGCGCTCGAGCGCGTCCATGATCTTGCCCAGGTTGTGGTGCAGGTTCTCGAGGATGCCGTCGGCGTAGTCCTCGGCTCCGTGACGGATCGACCGGTCCTGGCGCCGCGCCTCGGCCAGCACGTCCTCGGCCTGCCGCTCGGCGAGCTTCACGACCTCCTGCTGCGACGCCTCGCGCGCAGCCTGCTCGCGGGCCTCGGCGATCAGGCGCTCGGCCTCCCGCTTGGCCTCGGCGAGCATCTCCTGACGCTCCTTCACGATCCATCGGGCCTGCTTGATCTCCTCAGGGATCGTCGAGCGCATCTGGTCGATGATCTCCCAGATCTCCTCGCGGTCCACGCGGACCTGATCCTGGGACAGCGGCACGCCCTTGGCGTTCTGCACCAGCTCGTCGAGCTTGTCGATCAGCACGAGGACATCCAACGCGGTACTCCCTCCTTCTAGATCTCGCCGGCGGCGTGGAGCTCCGCGAGCCGGCGAGCGACGGGCTCGGGCACGTACTTCGCGACCGAGCCGCCGAACGCCGCGATCTCACGGACGCCGCGGGACGAGAGGAAACTGTACTCCGGTGAGGCCATCAGGTACATCGTCTCGATCTCCGGGGCCATCCCCCGGTTCAGGTTGTTCATCTGGAATTCCCACTCAAAGTCCGACACCGCCCGCAGGCCCTTCACGATCGACCGGGCCCCGCGCTGGCGCGCGAACTCCACGACGAGCGTCGCGAATCCTTCCACGCTGACGTTCGGCGTGCCGCCGAGAGACTCCTCGATGAAGGCGATCCGGTCCTCCAGCGTGAACATCGTACGCTTGTGCTGAGGCGCACGAACGACGGCCACGATGACCCTGTCGAAGATCGACGACGCCCGCCGGATGATGTCGAGATGGCCCGACGTGACCGGGTCGTAGGTCCCGGGACAGACGGCGACCGACTCAGCCACGCTGCCACACCGTGACCGCGGTGCCTCCGTAGACGCGCTCGGCCACCACGTCCAGGCCGGGTTCCGGGGCGTCATCACCGGCCGCCCGCTCGAGCACGGCCCGCCCGCCGGGCGCAAGCAGCGCCGGAAGGTGGCCTTGAAGGTGATCGGTCAGGTCAGACAGCATGGTGTACGGGGGATCGAGCAGCACCAGGTCGTACGTGACGCCGGCCGCGCGATCCGCCGCAATGCGGCGCCGGCCGTCTTGCCGGCGGATCGTGCACCGGTCAGCGTACCGGAGCCGGCGCGCGTTCTCGCGCACCGCGTCGAGCGCCGCCCGGTCGAGGTCGCAGAACGCCACGGTCGCCGCACCGCGCGAGAGCGCCTCGAACCCGAGCGCGCCTGAGCCGGCGAACGGGTCGAGCACCGCCGCCTCTGCGACATCGCCCAGGATCGAGAAGAGCGATTCGCGGACGCGGTCCGTGGTCGGGCGGGCCGTCCGGCCGCCGGGGGCCGCCAGCCGCGTGCCCTTCCGCTCCCCCGCGACGATCCGCACTACTGCGGCGCCATCCAGTCGACGTCGGCGCCGAACGCGCGCCGGGTCGCCTCGGCCACGATCGCCGCGGCCGGGCCGGTCATCTCGGGATCGGCGGCGAGCACCGCTTTCGCGTCGGTGCGGGCCTCGGAGGCGAGCCGTCGCTGGCGGGCCAGGCGGGCGTGGCGCAGGTCGGGCACACCGCTCTGGCGCAGCCCAAGTAGCGCGCCCTCACCGCGCAGCTCGAGGTCGACGTCCGCGAGCTCGAAGCCGTCCGAGATCCGCGCCATCGCGTCGAGGCGGGCGCGGGCGTCGTCGGTGGCGGGGTCCGCGAGGAGCATGCAGTAGCTCTCGTGCGCGCCGCGCCCCACGCGGCCGCGCAGCTGATGGAGCTGGGCCAGGCCGAACAGGTCGGCCTGCTCGATCACCATCACCGTCGCGTTCGGGACGTCCACCCCGACCTCGATCACCGTCGTCGCGACGAGCACCTGGACCTCGCCGGCACGGAAGCCGTTCATGATCCGCCGCCGCTCCGGGACCGGGAGCTGGCCGTGGATGCACTCCAGTCTGTAGCCGTCGAGCTCGCCCGAGCCCAGGCGGGCGGCCTCGGACTCGGCCGCGGCGGCCGCCCGAGCGTCGTCGCCCTCGGTCACGAGCGGGCAGACGACGTACGCCTGGCGGCCCTCGTCCAGCAGCCGGCGCATGCGCGCGAACACCTCGTCGCGCCGCTCCAGGCCGAGCACGCGGGTGATGACCGGCGTCCGACCCGCCGGCAGCTCGTCGAGCACCGACACCTCGAGGTCGCCGTAGACTGACAGCGCCAGCGTCCGCGGGATCGGGGTCGCCGTCATGTGCAGCACGTGCGGTGACGGTCCTTCGCGGGCCTTCTCCTCGAGCGCCCGGCGCTGCTCGACGCCGAACCGGTGCTGCTCGTCGACGACGGCCACGGCGAGGTTGGCGAACGCGACCTGCTCCTGGATCAGCGCGTGCGTGCCGACGACGACCTGCGCCTCGCCGCTCGCGATCGCGGCTCGTGCGGCCTCGTGTTCGCGCGCGGGCAGGCTGCTAGTCAACAGGAC
>JBOHBE010000329.1:0-7007 GCA_050698235.1 Gaiellales bacterium | reverse complement strand
CGCAAGGAGCGTCAGCACGGGGCGGTCGTCCAGCAAGTCGGCCAGCGTTGCGGCGGTCGCATCGGCGCTCACCAGGAGCCGCTCGGCATCGTCGGCGGCCGCCGCTGCGCCGTCGTGCGACTCGGCGCCGAGCGCCTCGGCGACGGCGGCCATCAGCACGAGCGTGGCGGCGAACGTCATCGTCGACGGGCCGTGCTCCTCGCCCGCCCGCGTGTCGAGGTGGACGTGGGCGAGCGCGGCGAGCGGATTGTCGACCCCGTTCGTGACGGCGACCACGGTCGGGCGCGGGTCGCGCGCGGCCAGCGCCTCGGCGACGCGCACGGTCTCGGCGCTCCGGCCCGACTGGCTCACGCACACCACGAGCGTGTCGGCCGCGACGGCGGGTAGCCGGAAGTGGAGGAGCTCAGCGGCGTCGATCATGCTTGCTGCGACGCCCGCCGATCCGAGCGCCGTCACGGCCGGGTAGCAGGCGTCGTACGAGCTCCCCATCCCGGTGAAGACGATGTGGCCGCGGGCGCGGATCGAGGCGAGGGCTTCGGCCTGGTCGAGGGCGGCCGCCTGCGCTCGCCGGATCGCGTCGGGCTGCCCGGCGATCTCTGCCATGAATCTATCAGGAAACTTTCCTAACGATTCCATCTCCGGGGAGATTACAATGCGCGGCGGTGGAATTGAAGGTCGCCGTCATCGGAGCGGGCAGCACCTACACCCCGGAGCTCATCGAGGGCTTCGCGGCGCGGGCCGAGCTGCTGGGCCTGACCGAGCTCTGGCTGCACGACATCGATGCCGAGCGGCTCGACATCGTGGGCGGCCTGGCGCGCCGCATCATGGACAACCGCGGCTTCGCCGGCCGGCTCGAGCTGACCGGAGACCGTGAGGCCGCCGTCGAGGGCGCGGGCTTCGTTTTGGTGCAGCTGCGGGTCGGCGGCCTGGCGGCGCGCCTGCTCGACGAGACGATCCCACCCAGGTTCGGATGCCTGGGCCAGGAGACGACCGGCGCCGGCGGATTCGCCAAGGCGCTTCGCACCGTGCCGGTGGTGCTCGACATCGCCGCCGACACGGCCAGGCTGGGGGCCGAGGGGGCCTGGCTCCTCGACTTCACGAACCCGGCCGGCCTCGTGACGCAGGCGCTTGCCGACCACGGGCACCGCGCGATCGGCCTCTGCAACATCCCGATCGGCTTCCAGCGCACCTTCGCCGACCGGCTCGGCGTCGAGCCCGAGCAAGTCGCGCTCGAGCACGTCGGCCTGAACCACCTCTCGTGGGAGCGCGCGGTCATGGTCGACGGCGAGGACCGGCTTCCGGGCCTCATCGACGTCTTCGCCGACCAGTTGGGCGAGGAGGTCGGCATGCCGGGCGACGTCGTGCGGTCGCTCCGGGCGCTCCCGTCGTACTACCTGCGGTACTTCTACTTCCCCCACGAGACGGTCGCCGAGCTCGAGACGGAGGGCAGTCGGGCCGCGCGCGTCATGGAGATCGAGCAGGAGCTGCTCGAGATGTACCGAGACCCCGAGCTGCGCGAGAAGCCGAAGCTGCTCGAGGAGCGCGGCGGAGCGTGGTATTCCGAGGCGGCCGCGATGCTCGTCGAGTCGCTCCATCTCGACCGCGGCGACGTCCAGATCGTGAACGTGCGGAACGCGGGTGCCATCCCCAACATCGACGCCGATGCCGTGGTGGAGGTGCCGTGCCGGATCACGAGCTCGGGCGCCGAGCCGCTGCCGCAGAGGCCGCTGCCGCCCGAGATGCTCGGCCTGGTCGAGCAGGTGAAGGCGTACGAGCGACTGACCGTCGCGGCCGCGTTGAGCGGCGACCGGGCCGAGGCTCTGCGGGCGCTCGTGGCCAACCCGCTGGCGGGCGGCTACGAGACGGCCGCTCCGATGCTGGACGCGCTCCTCGAAGCGCACAGCCAGCACCTCCCGCGCTTCCACGCGTAACGGCCGACCACCGGTTCGCCGCGCGGGAGGGGGCCCGCGGGGGAACGCTGGGTTCCCCCGCGTCACTAGAATCGCCGCATGCCGACCTCGGGCTCTGCGTTGTTGTCTCCCGACCTGCCGCTCGAGGATCCGGCGGACGACCGCCTCGGGTATGTCCGCTTCTCGCGGCTGATCTCGAACGCGGTCGCCTCGATGATGCCGATCGACGGGCTCGTCGTCGGCCTCCACGGGCCGCGAGGAGCGGGGCGGACGTCCGTCGTCAACTTCGTCCGCCGGCTTCTGGAGGACGTCCCGCACACCGTCGTCTCGGAGTTCAACCCGTGGCGCTACGCCGCCGGCGACGACATCGCCCGCCGCTATCTCAAGACGCTCATCCCCGTGCTCGCTCCGGGGGTCGAGGCTGGAGACGACCCGGCGGCGACGCGGGCCGCGGCCGCCGAGGTGCTGCGGCGCGAGCGTACGCGGCATGTCGTCGTGATCGACGACCTCGACCGCGTCGACCCGTCGCGGGCCGCCGAGATCGTCCGGCTCGTCTCGGCCGTCACCGACCTGCCGAACGTCGTCCACCTGCTCGTGCTCGAGCGGACGACGCTGGCCGAGACCGACCTCGAGCGGGTCGTGCAGGTGCCGTTCGACCTGCCGCTGCCGGAGGGGCTTCAGCAGATGCTCTTCGACGACCTGCGCGCGCTGATGGCCGCGAACCCGCACGCCTCGGGAGTGTCAGACGAGCACTGGGACATGATCTTCTCGCCAGGGATCGAGAGCCTGATCGAGACGCCCCGGGACGTCATCCGGCTCATGAACGTGCTGCGGCTCACCTTCCCGCCGGTCTGCCGCGAGCTGAACCCCGTCGACTTCATCGCCGTCGAGGCGGTGCGGGTCTTCCTGCCCGACCTCTACGACACGATCCGCCGCCACCCCGCGTTCTTCGCCGGCGAGCCTCGAACCGTCGCCGCGGCAGGATCGGCCGCGGCCGCCAGCCGCGAGTTCCACGACACATGGGCGGCCGCCCTTCCTGACCATCTGCGGGATGCGGCCCAGACCCTCGTGCTGCGCCTGTTCCCGGCGGTGCCCGACTTCCCGGGCGGCGTCGTCACCCGCGACATGGCCGGGGACACCCGCCAGGAGCTGCACGTCGCGAGCCCGGAGCTGTTCGACGCCTACTTCCAGTTCGTCGTCCCCGAGACCACCGTGTCGAACGTCGAGATGGACGCCCACATGTCGCACCTCGACGACCGGGCGGCGTTCGCGGCGCTCCTCCTTCGTCTCGCGTCCGAGCGAGACTCCTCCGGCGCCCCGCGCGTCACCGCCTTCCTCGAACGCCTGCGTGCGGCGGTGCCGACGCTCGACGCCGAGCGGGCGGCCAACGCCGTCGGCGGCCTGCTCGCCGCCGGCGATGACCTCCCTGACCGCCAGGCTGCGGTCGCCCTCGCTGTCGCGCTTCTGCGGCAGATCCCGCCGGCGGCCCGCCGCGAGCTGATCTACCGCGGTGGCGTCTCGGGAGGACTGGCCACCGCAGCCGGGGTCACGGTCGCCCTGGGCCAGGAGCATGGAGAGCATGGGGCGGATCCGCTCGAGCCCGAGGACGCCCGGCTGGTCTCGGCGGTCGAGCTCGAGCAGCTCGAGCAGGCCGTCCTCGGCCGCCTGCGCCAGTCCGCGGAGTCGGGCCGGCTGGCGGCGTCGCCCGACCTGCCCGCGCTGCTCTCGGCGTGGAGGGCGTGGGACGCCGACGGCTGCCCGAGGTGGGTCGCGTCGGCCATCCAGCGCGACGACACGCTGGCGCGGATCGTCTCGGCGTTCGTCGTCCGCGTCCGCAGCGACGGAGGCCCCTCCCGCGGCCCGCACGGGAGCCTTCGGCTCGACCCCGAGGCACTGCGCCCGTACGTCGCCCCGGAGGTGATCGTCGACCGGATCCGCCGTCTGGCGCGCGACAACGCGCTCGGGAGCGAGGTCACCGTCGCGCTCGACCAGTTCGTGCTGGAATACGAGCTCCGCCAGGAGGGAGCTGCGGAGCAGGAGCAGGAGGAGGACTACCCCGAAGGAGGGCGATGATGGCCGGGCAGACGCTGCACGATGTCCGTGGGGAGGCGTTCAACTACGTCTGGGACAACTCGATCGCGCCGGCCGTCGAGGTGGAGTCGGGCGATGACGTCGAGCTGCACGTCCGCGACGCGTCGGACGAGCAGATCACGGCCGACTCGGCGCTCGACGCCGTCGCGGCGCTCGACTTCTCGCACGTGAACCCGGTGTCGGGCCCCGTGCTCGTGAAGGGCGCGCGCCCCGGCGACACCCTGGCCGTCGAGATCCTCGAGCTGCGGCCGCGCGACTGGGGCTGGACGGCGATCATCCCCGGCTTCGGTCTCCTGGCAGACGAGTACCCCGACCCGTGGCTGCGCATCTCGAAGGTCGAGGAAGACGCCCGCCGGGTCGCCTTCGCCGACGGCATCACGCTGCCGTTCGAGCCGTTCCCGGGCACGATCGGGGTGGCCCTGCCCGAGCCGGGTGAGCACTCGGTCGTCCCGCCCTCCGTCTGGGGCGGCAACATGGATGTGAAGCACCTGCGCGTGGGGACGACGCTCTTCCTGCCCGTCGGGGTCGAGGGCGCGCTCTTCTCGGTCGGCGACACCCATGCCGCGATGGGCGACGGCGAGGTGTGCGGCACGGCCGTGGAGGCGCCCATGGACATCGTCGTCAGGCTCACCGTGCGGCGCGACATGACGGTCACCGCGCCGCAGTACCACGTCGCGGCCGGCGACCTGGCCCGCACCGAGGCCGGCTCGCACCACGTCACGACCGGCGTCGGCCCCGATCTGATGGAGGCGTCGCGCGACGCGACGAGGGCCATGATCGGCCACCTCGGGTCGCGCCACGGGCTCGACCGGGAGGAGGCCTATGCGCTCTGCTCGGTGGCCTGCGACCTGCGCATCCACGAGGTGGTGGACGCCCCGAACTGGGTGGTCGGGATGTTCCTGCCCGAGACGGTCGTGGAGGGGCGGTCATGAGCGGCCCAGAGATACCGGGCCTCAGGCGCGAGCTTCGCTTCTGGGAGACGATCGCGCTCTCGATCGGGATCATGGCGCCCACCGCCGCCATGGCGCTGAACGGCGTCGGGGTGGCCGCGAACGTCGGGCGGGCGGTCCCGCTGCTCTTCATCGTGGCGACGATCGGCGTCTTCCTGGTCTCGTACGGCTTCGTCCGCCTCTCGGCCCACTACGCGCACGCCGGATCGGTCTACGCGTTCAGCGGTGCCACGCTCGGCCCGCAGGCCGGCTTCTTCGCAGGTTGGGCGCTGCTCGGCACCTACCTCGCATTCACGGTCGCCTCGGCGAGCGAGGTCGGCCTGTTCTTCGGCGCGTTCCTGAACGGCACCGGGATCTGGGCCGGGACGGAATGGGTCTTCATCGCGCTCGGCGCCGCGGTCCTGATCGGCCTCCTCGCCTACGGCGACATCAAGGTCACGACCCGCGCGCTGCTCTCGATGGAGGCGATCTCGGTCACGCTGATCATCATCCTGTTGGTCGTCATCTTCGCCAAGCTGATCGGCGGCACCGCGCCGGGCCACGGCGACATCTCGAGCGATGTCTTCTCGCTCCCGGAGGGGGTGGGGCGGGGCGCGTTCGGCCTGGGCGCCGTGCTCGCGTTCCTCTCGTTCGCCGGCTTCGAGGGCGCCGCCGCGCTGGGCGAGGAGACCTCCAACCCGCGGCGCGAGATCCCGAAGGCCATCCGAAACGCGGTCCTCGCGGCCGGCATCTTCTACATCATCTGCATGCTGGCCCAGACCTGGGGCTTCGGCACCGACAGCGCCGGCGTCGCGGCGTTCGCCGGGTCGGGGTCGCCGCTCGGCGATCTCGGGTCGAGCTACATCGGCTCGTGGATGGGTGACCTGATCAACCTCGGTGCGGCTGTGAGCGCGTTCGCGAGCTCGCTCGGCACCGCCACCGGCGCCTCACGCATCCTCTACGCGATGGGGCGCGACGGCTTCGGCTCGAGCCGCCTGGGGACGTCGTCGCGGCGTACCGGCGCGCCGGCGGCCGCGCTCGTCGTCGTGATGACCATCGCGATCGTGGCGATCATCGGGATGCGCCTGAATGGCACGAACGCCGTGAACGCGTTCTTCTACCCCGGCACGATCGGCGTCCTCAGCCTGCTCGTCGCCTACGTCGTCACGAACGTGGGCGCGATCAAGCTGTTCGCGTTCGACCGCCAGGAGAAGCCGTGGGAGATGGGCATCTCGGTGCTCGGCATCGCGTTCCTGCTCTACGTGTTGTGGCGGAACGTGAGCGACCAGATCTACCCGTACAACCACTTCTGGCAGGTCGTCGGGATCTGGCTCCTGGTGGGGCTGGGGATCGTGCTCCTGGTGCCGGGGCTCGCGAAGCGGATCGGCAGCGGGCTCGCGAACCTGGGAGGTGGAGAGGCGGCCTAGGCCGCCGAGATCTCGGCGGCCAGCCGCTGCACCTTCGCGATCGCCTCGACCGCGTGCTCGACGCCCGCCTCGTCGGACCGGAAGATGCACTCGTTCAGGTAGACCGCGGTCCGCTCGCCGGCCGCCTCGGCGACGGGGAAGCTCATCTTCGCCGGGTCGAGCCGATCGGCGTGCTCGACCGCCACGGGCAGCCGCGAGAGCGACGGCTGGAACAGGTCGTAGCGGCTCATCGGCGGGTACTGCACCTCGGCCGCGATCCCCTCGGCCTCGAGCGCGTCGGCCACCGTCTCGCAGGTCGCCCCGGCGAACGCCTCCGGGTCGATCCGGAACAGGTAGCGGTAGAAGCCCCAGCGCGTGATCTGCGGGTGGACAGGGTTGATCGAAACGCCGGTGAGCCCGTCGGCCAGCTGCTCGAACAGCCGCGCTCCGGCCTCCCGCTCGGCCCGCTGGGCCTCGAACCGGTCGAGCTGCGTGCACAGAAGCGCGCAGGCCAGCTCGCCCAGCCGGTAGTTGGCGCCGAACGTGAACTCCCGCTCGGCCGCGTCCTTGGGCCGCCCGCAGTCGATGATCGAGTGCGCGCGCTGCGCTAGCTCCTCGTCGTTCGTCAGCAGCGTGCCGCCCTCGCCCGCCGTCAGGATCTTCGACGACTG